>JASLFQ010000204.1 GCA_030150595.1 Aquirhabdus sp. | reverse complement strand
GTCGTTCAAACAACTCTGGCGGCCCGCCCTCTGGTGGCATGAGGAACATACGCCAAGTTGCAGGTGCGGCATCCACAGCATCAAGCATTCCCGCTAAAGCGACCGTAAATTTCTCTTTGTCACTTGGCGGCTGTCGTTGCACGGCGAGCATGAAACCTGCGGTTGCATGTTGAAACTCTCGATCAACCATCGCCACCAACATGCCTGACAAACTGCCAAATTGCTGATAAATAAGCGTACGGGTGATCCCACATTCTTGCGCGATGCGTTCAATGCTAGCGGCATGAAAACCTTCGGCATCAACAACCTGACGTGTTACATCCAGAATTTGATCGCGTCGCGATTCGGCGCTCATCCGTTGTCGTGTTGCTAATGCCATAACGTTCTCAAAAATACTTGCCTCAAAAAATTCACTTGTATCGCTCACAAATTTAGTATAACTTACAATTCGTAACTTACTAAATGTAAGTTGTCTCTCTCACCAAGCCAAACAGATTCAAAAAGCTTTACCGACCTATTTGATTTGTATCCTGTTTTCTTGGATAGATCAATAGATTGCAGCGCGTGACCTACTTATATCATGTCAGGAGCCAATGATCATGCAACAGCACATTCCGACCCGATTTAAACCGAATCCGAAGAAGAAAGAAGCATGGCGTTTTCGGTTATTGCTGGGTAAGAAAGGTTTGCCGACGGATGAGCAAATCCAGAACTTCGGTGAGTTGCTGATGCAAGGTGATCCGTTGGATGATGATCTGGCGAATTGGGCGCAAGATGTGGGTTTTATGCAGGCACGCGCCCTACTCGACAAGGCGCTGGATGACGGCATCGACAAAGTTCCCGAAGCGCCTGAGTTTCTAAAGAATCTATTTTTACACATTGATTCTGAGCCAGAGTGGTTGGATTGGGAGTTGCTTGAGTTGGGGCAGCAAGCGATTTGTCGGACGGGCATCGTCGGTACGTTGATCATGCGCGATGTGGCGTTGATGGGTGGTTATGGCAATTCCGCGATTAATAAGCCGCTGGTGTTTACAGGTGCGCTGGCAGATGGCGCGGCGCGGCGGACGTCTGAGACTCGCGCCTTTGCGGTCGAGGCAACGCGGCCAGGTTCATTGAAACGTTTTGGTAAAGGTTTTAAGACGACGATTCGTGTGCGGTTTCTCCATGCGGTTTTGCGTCGGCGGATTCGCAGTCATCCTGATTGGCGCGATGATGAATGGGGTATTCCGATCAATCAAGGCGATATGTTGGCGACCAATCTGGCGTTTTCTGTGGTGTATTTGACGGGAATGCGTGCGCTGGGTTTTCGTTATCGGCGGCGTGAGCGTGATGGCATTATTCATTTGTGGCGCTATTTGGGTTATTTGATGGGGATTGATGAGCGCATTTTGGTGACGAATGAAAAAGACGGTTTACGGATTATTTACACGTTGTTGATTTCACAGCCTGAGGCGGATGAGGATACGCGGACGCTGGCGCGGGCGTTGATGAATGAGCCTTATGAGACGATGGGAACTGGGCGTTTTGCGAAATTGCAGGCGGAGGCGCAATTGCGGATGCATAACGGCATCAGTCATTTTTTCTTAGGCAGTGCGCCTTATCGGAATTTGGGGTTGCCTGAAAATCGGCGTTGGACTTGGGTTCCGTTGGTGATTTTTCCGATGGTGACTGTGGCGGAAACGGTGCGGCAGTTAATGCCGAATGGGAATCAGGTTTTTGCGAAGTGGGGTGTGGCTTGGCGTGATCGTTGGATTAGAAGTTTGCTTCAGCATCAGGCAGCGGCTTATAAGCCTGTGGAGACGTTGGCGAGGGATCGGGATAAGGTGGCTTGAGTGGGGGTTATAATTTGGCGCAATTCGCGGAATGAATTACGCCAACAAGAATAGGCTGGGGTTCGCCTCTGCAGCAGAATATTAGTATTGCCCTAGCCTTACGTTTAATCTCCTACAACTCAAACTTTACCACAATATCTCTTTGCACAATTCAAACAGTCATCGTCGTCAAACGCTGCTGCGCTGCTCGGCGGTATTGAATAGGTGAAATTCCGCGAGTTAGCTTAAAAGCACGACTAAATGAAAATTCTGAGAGATAACCAACACGCGAAGCAATCTCACCGAGTCGTAAACTGGTTTCCTCAAGCAACTGGGCAGCAATACCCATACGCCAACGCGTTAAATAGCTATGAGGCGGCTCCCCTACTGATGCCCTAAAATGACGGGCGAAAGCAGCGCGCGACAAACCTGCTTCTTTCGCAAGCTCCTCAATGGTCCACGCATACTCAGGTGACTCATGCATCCGTGCAAGAACACGCGCGGTGTTCGGAGAACGAACGGCTGCAAACCAGTCGTTTGCTTCCACAGAAGCCGATTCGGCCCAATCGCGTATGAAGTAAATAAACAAGGTCGAGAGTAAATTGCGCACTACAATCTGATTACCGAAGTGAGACGTTTCCACTTCGTTGCGCAGCATACGCAGCGTGTCACTCAACGGAGAATATCCAGGTTCCATTTCCGCACGGAGCAACACAACCGGCGGTAACGAACGCAAGGCAGGCAACGCCAGTTGCTGATCCATGCTGAACTGGCCACAAATGAGTGTGTTTGCCCTGACACTCTGATCAATAACACCATCGTGCTTTGCCAAGAACTCCTCTAGCGGCTCCGCCATAGCTTTCGCGGAATGCACCAACTCATGTGCACCGCCATGAGGAAAAAATATTAATTAACCAGCCTTCAACTCAATGATGTCCATATTGGGTTGGCGCACAAAAGCACTGCCTTCCGCCACGAGATGAAATACGACTGAATCACTGGGCTGCACTGCGAAGCCCCACGCACCTGCCACGCGCGCCCGAGCCAACACCATGCCATCGACACGAACTGCCTTTAACCAACTGTTTAATACCTGCATGATTTCATACCAGCAACATGAGACGAATTGCTATGTTATAGCGACTTATGCGTATAGACAATCTTTCTGCGAATTGTTTCAATAATGAATTATCAATTGAGGAGTAAACCACATGAATAAGGAACTCATGCAACAAGCTATCGACACAATTTATGGAAAAATCTTCAATCAAGGGCAAGCTGATCTTCTTCCGAGTCTTGTTTCTGGCCCATACATCCAACACAACCCGCTTTTTCCGAATGGACTCGGCGGCATCATGGGCCACATCAAACAAACAGGACGTATTCCCTGCGAAGTCAAACGCATCGCCATTGATCAAGACTTGGCATTTGTTCATGTACGCTACTTGGACTGGTTAGGTCAAGAAACCGCAGGCGTCGACATCTTTCGCTTCGATGCAGACGGTAAAATCGTCGAGCACTGGGACGTGCTGCAACCAGTGCCTGTATCCGCCAATAATGCCAACACCATGTTTTAAGGAGCTAACATGCTTAAACAATTTACTATTATTCGGAATAGCAACGCATATTGGCGCGTGATATTTTCGAATCCGCCACTGAATTTTATTAACCCCGAGACCATCTTGGAGTTTCAAACCTTGGTTGGGGAGATCGAAGCTGATGAAGATTTACGTGTTATCGTGTTTGAAAGTAGTGATCCAGATTATTTCTTCTCCCGCTATGACTTGGCACGCGCAGCAGAAACACCAACGGGTTTAGGTCCTAGCGGACTGCCCGCATGGATAGACATGACAACACGTATTAGCCAGACGCCTGTCGTGAGTATCGCGCTGATTCGTGGTCGTACACGCGGCGGCGGCAGTGAATTGGCGCTGGCAATGGATATGCGTTTTGCTAGTCTAGAAAAAGCGATATTCGGCCAACCTGAAGTTGCTGCCGGGGTGATTCCTGGAGGCGGTGCAATCGAGCGCTTACCACAACTCACAGGCCGCGCACGCACGCTCGAAATCATCCTCGGTGCAGATGACTATGACGCCAAAACCGCTGCCGACTACGGTTGGATCAACCGTGCATTGCCAGATGCCGAGCTTGATGTCTTTGTAGACAATCTTGCCAGACGCATTGCCTCTTTTGACCAACCCGCACTTCACGAAGCCAAACGCCTTATCAATCGGAATACGCTGCCAGCATCGCCAGATCTTCTGGAATCTCAAAGTGTATTTCTCTCAGCCGCTACGACATGGCCATCGCTGCGCGCAAGAGGAATGCGTATACGTGAACGCGCTGTAGGCCTTGGCCGCGATTTCGAGCTACGGTTAGGTCATTTCCTAGGAAACATCTGAGTAGCAAGCGGAAACAGCTTCTTTAAAAAATTAAACCTCGTAGAACGAAACCAAAAAAAGCCACTCAACTGAGCGGCTTTTTTTAACTTCCCTAAATCTAACGCACAGGTGCGTATTTAAATTCAGGAACATTCTTCAGCGTCTCTTTCGTCACACCAGTGACCACAAACTTATCACCGTGCGGCTAGAAATGATTAATCGAAATCGCAACATCATGCTTGGCGGCACCTAAGAAACCACCCGCACCGATAATCGCATACGAAATCTATTTATCAACCGAATTTTTCAGCAGGGTCACCAAAACCTGTCTTGTGCCGTGTTAACATTTCGCACGGATAATATGACCAAGATAAGGGATCGTTTATGGCTATGTCGCAACCCTCCAAAAAGAAAAAGAACACCGTGGGTACGCGTAAACCAGTTCAGCTTAATTTCTCACAACCGACTATTACCAACGTCGCCAAACCTGACATCAGTGCCGCCACATATTATCAACATGCAATACAGGCGTATCAGGCGCAGCAGTGGTCAGATGTCTGCCGTCTTGCACAGTCCTGTATTAATGCGGCACGGGATGATGTAACCCAATCTTTTCAAGCCAAGAATCTATATGCCGCAGCACTGACCAATCTAGGGCAGCCTGAGCAGGCGCTGAACATCTGGCAAACGTTGCTGCAAGACCACACTGATCATGCAGATACTCTCGCAAATATCGGAATAACGCTCATACAACTGGCGCGCTACATCGAGGCGGTTTCCTATCTTCAGCGTTTGATTGTGCTGACCCCGCAGCATCCTGAGCGGCAATTGCATTTGGGTTTTGCTTTGCATAAATGTGGTGAGATTACAAAGGCTAAAGTCCACTATCTTCATGCATTACAACTGAATCCACGGTTGGTAGATGCACAATTTAACCTAGCCAGAGCCTATCAGGATGAAGGCAACTTTGCCGAGGCCTGTGCGGCTTATGCGCAAGTACTCCAGATTAACCCTCGCCATCACTTTGGCACTAGCATACTCTGTATGCAGCATTATCGTTATCCTGTAGATATGCCGCAGCAGATGGCACTGCTTCGCTTGTATGGGCAACAATTTTTGCACAATGTACCGAGCACCCCAAATCCAACCTCACACAAACAACATCAGCAAGGCAATAGGCCACTACGCATAGGATTTGTGTCAGGTGATTTACATGAATGTCCTGTGGGCTTCTTTCTAGAAAGTACGCTTGCACAAATACAGCTCAACGCCAGTTTACGTGATCAGGTCACATTGGTGGCTTACTCGAATCACCCGCAATTTGATTCGCAGTCCGCGCTCCTACAAACTCACTTTGCAACATGGCATCAGGTCGAAGCGTGGGATGATGCGCGCTTACGTCAGCAGATCAACGCCGATCACATTGACATTTTAATCGACTTGGCTGGGCATAATCCTGGTCATCGTTTAGCTGTCTTTGCTCAGCACGCAGCGCCGCTGCAACTGAGTTGGCTCGGTTATTATGCATCTACAGGAATCGCTGCGATTGATTACGTTTTAGCTGACCCCATCTGCGTACCACCAGATGAAGCGCAATGGTTTAGCGAAAAAATCTGGCGACTGCCCCATTTGCGTTATTGCTTTACGGCTCCTAATGATGCGCCCGCAGTCAGTCCAACGCCTTGTCTCACTCAACCAGCGATCGTCTTTGGCTGCTACCAGTCATTGCTTAAAATCAACGCGGGAGTATTACGTTGCTGGCAGCAGATTCTCGCTGCTTGCCCACAAGCAAGCCTACGCATCCAAGCCAAAGAACTGGACTCACCTATTATCAAGGCGCAGTTTATAGAACAGTTGAAAAATGCAGGCATTTCGCTCCACCAAATTGATTTGGCGGATCATATGACAAGGCAATCCTACTTAGCATCGTACGCTGCAGTCGATATCTTATTGGATACTTTTCCGTTTACGGGTGGCACGACCACTGCAGAATCGTTATGGATGGGCGTGCCAACAATCTCTCTGGCGACACCTAATATGATAGGGCGGCAAGGCGAGGCTTTATTGATCAACGCGGGACTGGCAGACTGGGTGGTATACAGTGAGGACGCATATATTCAAAAGGCGATTCATTGGGCCAATGCTGACGATGCAAACAAGCAGACGCTTGCAACCCTGCGTGCAGGGATGCGTGAACAGGTC
>JASLFQ010000202.1 GCA_030150595.1 Aquirhabdus sp. | reverse complement strand
CACGTACACGATCAAAAAACTCATGACGCTCCTGCTCATGAGTTTTTTGATCGTGTACGTGCGGTGTATGCGGAGCGTGCGGCGGCTGAGCCAGAGCGGATTGTGAGGTTGGATGCGACGTTGGATTCGTGGAAAGTGTTGAAGGCGGCGGTTGCGGAGTTAAGTGTTAAGGATTAATTCAGTCTTTCAATGTTAATTTTTGTGATACTATAGTGATACTTATACCGTATTTACAGTGAGATTTTCTATGAAAGTAGAGTTGGTGACCACACTTAAACGACAAGCCACTAAAATCCTTGCTGATCTTCACGCATCGAAAGAACCTGTTTTAATTACGGAACAAGGTCAACCGTCTGCATATCTTGTAGATGTAGATGATTACGAGTTTATGCAGCGTAGAATGCAGATACTTGAGGGTATTGCGCGGGGCGAGCAGGCGATTCGTGATGGAAAAACGTGTTCTCATGAAGAGGCGCGAGAGAAAATGAAAAAATGGCTCAAATAACGTGGACTGATCCCGCGCTAGATGATTTAGATGAAATCGCGGAGTACATTGCTTTGAGCAATTTACCTGCAGCACAAAAGTTGGCGCAAACTATTTTTGATAAGGCACTTCGACTGAATATGTTTCCAGAGTCAGGTCGAGTCATTCCTGAGTTAGCTCATTTAAACTATCGAGAAATTATTGTTAATCCATGCCGTATTATTTATAAAATTGACGGCGACACAGTATTCATTCTTCATGTGATGCGACAAGAGCGAGATTTAAGGAAGTTTTTATTAGAAGGCATGTGAGTTTATCATTTGAAAACAATGATGGTTCAGTTTAGCCACACTAAAATTATCTTCGTACCGCTGTTGATTGTGTGTGCTATTGCATGTTGTATTTTCATACTGACTTTACCTATTGAGAGTCAAATAAGAATCAAAGGAGGTTATTTTGCATGGCTGGGAATTCCTATGCTTTCAGGTGCAGCAATATTTATATGGTTTCCGAGACTATTCACCAAGAAAGGTGCTTTAATAATTAGTAGTGAAGGTATTACCGATAATGCTTCAGGTCTTAGAGTAGGCTTTGTTCCATGGCATGATATTTTGTCAGTCGATGTTTTTCAGTTTAAAAGAAATAAATTTTTGGGATTTACTATTCAAAATTCGGAAGAATATTTCTCGCGAATTTCATATTTGAGGCTTAAGCTTTTCAAACCCATTGGTAACTTGCCTCAGTTGTGTATACCTCAAATGATGCTTGCGGTTCCAGTAAGTGAATTACTTCCCCAAATTCAGAAACATATGCAAGATAATGAAATGTTGACAACCTAAAGCTATTCACATTATAAATTACTGAAAAACCCGTCCATTCCGTTTCAACCAACCGCTCTCATGTCGTCCTTCTGGATCATGATGTGTCCAATGAATTAAACCACCTTTATCATTACTGATAAATATACCTTTAAACTCAATGTTGTCACCAGCCGCCAAACCATTAATACGCGGCGCTAGGTCAATGTTATGCACGACTAAAACTGTTTGTCCCGATGCTAATCGTAAAATAAAACGTTGATGACGACTGCCATTTTCGCCACCCGCTTTATCATCGTCTGATAAGACTTTAACCACAGTGCCACTACCTTCAACTTCGCTATGATCAGCAAAAGCACTGGTGGTATTTGCGGTGGGAGCAGTGGAGTCATCCGCCGCATTATTGGCGGCAACTGTAATTTGTTGATTAAGCTGATTTGCTTGGGCAGCATTATCTTGTTCAGTGCGATGAATCTGCCCTAAATGCTTAGTGCCCGTATAACTCACATAAAGCGCAGCAATAAACGCGAGTATCTTGATCCATATTCGTCTGTTCAAAGCTGCACCTTTATATTTTTATGAGGGGTTGGAGTTATTCAGGACTGCCAGCAATTGCGGCATAACCAGTCACTTCTTCACGGTCATGATAGAGCTGACGGAATTCTAGGCGCTCTAACTTCTTACCTGATTTTTTCACAATGCCTTCAATGAGGTCTTTGCAGAACAGAACTTCGTCCAAACGAGTTTTCATCGGGAGTTTTAAGTTAAAGATCGCACGTCCAGCTGCACCATCTGCTAACCAATCACCGACCAATTCAGCTACACGAGCAGGCTGTTCAACCATGTCGCACACGAGCCAATGCACAGGACGTTTTGGGCGATAAATGAAGCCGTCAGTTTTGAAATGTTCAACTAAGCCGCTGTCCATGAGTTTTTCATTCATCGCGCCATTATCGATTGCGATGACTTGAATGCCATGTTGTACCAATTGCCATGTCCAACCACCAGGGCAAGCACCTAAATCGACAGCGGTTAAGCCTTCACGCAACCATTCTTTCTGTTCTTCAGGACTCAAGAAATAAGCAAATGCTTCGGTCAGTTTAAGTGTTGAACGACTTGGCGCATCGGCTGGCATTTTGAGGCGAGGAATGCCCATTGGCCAGCGCAATGTTTGTCCCATTTCGCTCATACCAAACCATGCAGATGTGCCATCGATAAACACTAAATGCGCACGCATTTTTGCTTCACGGTCGAGAATTTCTTGTTTTCCAGCAGCAGAAAGAAGCGGGCGTTGCAAGCGCTCGAACAGATCAGACAGTGCTTTGCCATCATTAGTATCTGGATGATCTAAGTAAATCGCACTGAATTTCATGCCAGCCATAGCCGTGAGGATCGGCGTAATGCGATCACGTGCTTCAAAATACAGTGGTTTTTTATCAAGTAGGCGAATGACTTGGCGTGAAAATACTAAATCGCGTGTCACTGGCCATTTTGGACTTGTGCCAATCCAGATCACTTGACCGCTGACTTTCTCAAAATTTGCGTAGCCGTCACCACCTTCTTGACCGAGCCAACGCTCTAATTCCGCAGCACATTCGCGCTCAAAACCCGGACGACAGAGGGAGAGTAAACCGACGATTGGCGGTTTTACCGATTTGGCATTGGCTTTTTTTTGCGTTGGGGCTGCTTGGGTTTGGTCAGAAGTCATTGAATGATGCTTTATGTTTGGATTAAAGAGTTGGGAGGCATTATAATCGCTACCGCGCTTTTAAATGCATTTAGTCAGCTTTTTGTTTTGCGATCAAGCTGCTTTTATCAGATTAGTTTTATTGTGGTGTCTCAATATTGAGATCTAGAGATTTTCGAATCGTTACGCTTTTTAATTTTTCACCGGAGTTCCCATGGCCTTAGTTCCCCCACACGGCAGTCCAACGCTTGTTACCTTATTACTCGAAGGCGACGCATTAGCCAAAGCGCAACAACACGCTAAGACATTGACCAAGATCAATATCACTTCACGCGAAGTTGGCGATTTGATTATGTTGGGCATTGGTGGTTTCACACCACTCACTGGCTTCATGGGCGAGAAAGATTGGAAAGGCGTTGTCACTAATATGCATTTGGACAATGGCTTGTTTTGGCCAATTCCAATCACATTGTCAACTGACACTGCAACTGCAAACACGTTACAAATCGGTCAAGAAGTTGCGTTGGCTGATACTGCAACTGGCGAAATCATGGGCATCCTGACCCTGTCAGAAAAATATGGCATTGATAAAGATCTGGAATGCCGTGAAGTGTTTGGTACAACCGACATCGAACATCCTGGCGTAAAAATGGTCATGAACCAAGGTGCCATCAACCTTGCTGGTTCTGTTCAAGTGTTGTCACAAGGCGAGTTCCCAACAAAATACGCTGGCATCTACATGACGCCAACTGAAACACGTAAATTGTTTGAAGAGAAAGGCTGGCAGACCATCGCTGCATTCCAAACTCGTAACCCAATGCATCGTTCACATGAATACTTGGCAAAAATTGCGGTAGAAATCTGTGACGGCGTATTGATTCACTCATTGCTTGGTGAATTGAAAGAAGGTGATATTCCAGCGGATGTACGTCAGGAAGCGATTGGTGTGTTGATCGACAAATACTTCAAGAAAGACACTGTGATTCAATCAGGCTACCCACTCGATATGCGTTATGCAGGTCCACGTGAAGCGCTATTGCATGCATTGTTCCGTCAAAACTATGGCTGTTCACATCTGATTGTTGGTCGTGACCATGCTGGTGTGGGTGATTACTACGGTCCGTTTGATGCACAGCATATTTTCGACAAAGTGGGTCGTGATGCAATGATCACTCAACCGCTGAAAATTGACTGGACGTTCTGGTGTAATGCTTGTGAGGCAATGGCTTCAACTAAGTCATGCCCACATGATGCGTCACAGCACGTTAAAGTTTCTGGTACAAAATTGCGTAAAGCATTGTCAGAAGACGAAGAAGTTCCAGCGAATTTTAGTCGTCCTGAAGTGTTGGCAATTTTACGTCAATACTATGCGGGCATTGCAAAAGAAGACCGTGTAAAAGTTGAATTGAAAGGACATTCTGCGAAGTAATTTCGCTAATGTCGTGATATTTGAAAAGGTGATTGCTCGGTGAGTGGTCACCTTTTTCATTTTGTTTTTGCAGTTCTACTTTGTTTGTCGAAGTGCGGTTTTGTGCCTCGCGCATTTCGACAGGCTCAATGAGCTATTTATGTTTTCCTGAATATTTGAAGTGCCACTTATGATTCATATCATTCTCCATGAACCTGAAATCCCTGGAAACACGGGCAATATTATTCGCTTATGTGCTAACACAGGCGCGCATTTGCATTTGATTGAGCCGCTTGGTTTTGTGCTGGAAGATAAGCAGTTAAGACGGGCAGGGCTAGATTATCATGAATGGGCGCATTTGAAAGTATGGTCGAATTTGGATGCGTGTTTAGAGAATGTCCGAGCGCAAGGTATTACCGATATTTACCCGATGACAACCAAAGGTACAGCATCGCCTTTTGAGAAAGATTTGAATCGACCTGTGGCGTTTTTATTTGGCGCAGAGACGAAGGGTTTACCGCTGGAAGTACGTGAAATGTTCCCCGCAGAACATTGGTTGCGTTTGCCGATGCAACCTGATTCACGGAGTTTGAATTTGTCTAATTCAGCGGCGGTGATGGTGTATGAAGCATGGCGGCAACAAGGATTTGTAGGCGGATAATAACCATCATCATATTTTCTGAGATGCTATTGTTGATATGAGTGTTAGAAAGGCAAGTTACGTTTTCAGATAGATTCACGCGGGAAATCGGTTGATAATGGGTTGTAGTTTGAAATCGTTCCAAAGGTGATTGGTATGATTAAGCATCTTGTTGTGAGCATTGGGCTGATTGCTTTTGGCAATATTGCATGTGCCAACGTGACCGTCATGGATAATACTGAATTAGATTCGGTTGTTGTGCAAACACAACAGGAGCAATTACAACCTGTTTTGCCCGAATATAATGCAGATGGACAGATTGGTGGTGTGACCACAGTCGCAATACCAACTCCCGTGGAAGTGCCACAAGTCGCAAATTTAAATACGAATTCTGTTGAACAACCACTCCCTCCGCAGCTCATTTCAGCCCTTAATCAGATATTAAATATTGCAAAACAGATCAAATAGCCAAGACCAGACGAATGGATCTGGATTGATTAAAAAATATGCTATAATGCTTTCAAATATGGAGCGTTCCAAGTTAGGCTATGGTTTACGAGCTGTTTGATTGTTTAGGTAAGAGCCCAGAAATTTCTCCGTATCAATTGGTATTTTATTAAGAGCACCGTCTACTACCATCTTGCTCTTTGAAGTAAGAGCGGAGAGAGGTCAAAATACCAAGCAGACCGCGACAACCCCTGTAGCGTTTCATTAAAGTGAACACAAGGGCTGCCGTGGTTTTTTTATGGTCTGCTACTCGCGGTTTTTCTCTTTATTTGAATCAATCTCATCTTCGTGGCAAAGCTGCCAAAATGAAATTTGATACTCCCATAGGTCATCCTCATCTTCTGGAATATAAAACTCAACAACACAAGGGTTATCAGGGAACTGCAACTTTAGTTTTGCTTCATAGATTTCTTTAAGCGTATTTCCGAGAGTTACTAATTTATCTTTAGATATATCTTCGCATTCGCCGTGATGGATGTTTGCAAGATGTAGATGGTTGTTAATCCATTCGATGGTTTTTCTCGTAATCCCATCTCGAGACTCAAACTTCCTAAGTTCACTTTCATTAAAGCCACTTTTAAGTATGTATCCTTCAAAAATAATAAATTTAGGCCAGAAAATTGTTGTATAACCCACTGCTAGAGAGAAATTTCCTACGCCATTAATCCACGTTTCAAGATCAACTCCATTACCGTTATTCCATTTTGAAAGTTCAGCTTCCATACTTTTTGGTATTCTCATAATTGATCCTTCTATAGTTTTATAGTCGTTAATACCTTTCGCATGAATAAAAAAAGGATGCCATAACCGCGCATCCTTTTTTCTTTTCAAATCAAACTTGGCTATTATTCAAATAGCATTAAGCCCAAGCTTTTTCCAAAAGTGCTTTGATGTCAGCCAAACTCGCTTCTTTTGGATTGTAGATAATAGAACCATCATCCAATGCTTTTTGAGCAATATCAGCAAGCTGTGATTTTTCTACTTTGCCAGTTTCTTGCAAAGTGCGCGGCAGTTTTGTGCGTTC
>JASLFQ010000189.1 GCA_030150595.1 Aquirhabdus sp. | reverse complement strand
ATTTATATTGGCGTCATGTCGGGAACCAGTTTGGATGGCGTTGATTTGGTTGCAGTCTCCTTTGAACCGCTCAAACTACATGCGACACTCACGGTTCCTTTTCCAGAGCAATTGCGTCATGACCTCATTGCACTGACCTTACCTGCAGATAATGAAATTGAGCGCATGGGTGTTGCCGATGTGGCAGTGGCACGCTTGATAGGCGAATCAGCAAATAAACTGATTAGTAAGAATAATTTAGATAAAGCCCAGATCAATGCGATTGGTAGTCATGGGCAAACCATACGCCATCGTCCCGAAGCAGGTTTTACCCTACAAATCGGTGATCCAAATTTGATTGCAGAAATCACGGGTTTACCTGTCGTTGCAGACTTTAGACGGCGCGACATGGCCGCAGGTGGGCAGGGCGCGCCACTTGTGCCTGCATTTCATCAGGCTTTATTTCAAGATGAAACCGTTAATCGTATTATTTTGAATCTCGGCGGTATTGCAAACATCAGTGTGCTCCCTGCTGGAAAACCCGAGAAGGTGTTTGGCTTCGACACTGGGCCCGCCAATATCCTGATGGATGCGTGGTGCTATCAGCACACAGGACAAACTTTTGATCAAGATGGTGCTTGGGCAGCGACAGGTCAAGTGAATGACATATTATTGAATCAACTACTGTCCCATGATTATTTCAAACGCCCATTCCCAAAAAGTACGGGACGTGAAGATTTCAACATTGAATGGTTACAGCAGCAAATCGATACGACAAAGCATGCAAACAACAAACTGTATAATATTTCACCGCAAGATATTCAGGCAACACTCCTGCAATTCACCGCGCAAACCGTGATTGAGGCAATTACACAAACGAAACTCGCAACGGGTGAATTATGGTTATGTGGCGGCGGGGCTTTTAATCGCACATTATGGCAAGCCCTACAAAATGGGCTACCACAATGGCAAGTTAAAAGCTCTGCAGATGCTGGCCTAGCGCCGACATGGATTGAAGCCACAGCATTCGCTTGGCTCGCACGTCAGCGCGTCAATGGTTTGTCTGGAAACTTACCTGCAGTCACAGGTGCGCGGGGTTTACGCGTATTAGGCACACTGACACACCGCTAATTTGCGGTGTGTCGTTTTAAATTAGTATTTTTGAATGTTGAAAACGGGGAAAAGATCTTACAACGAGAACGAAGATCCACAGCCACAAGTTGTTGTCGCATTTGGATTTTTCACGATAAACCGAGAGCCTTCTAAGCCTTCAAGATAATCCACTTCTGAACCGACTAAATATTGGTAGCTTAATGAATCAACGACCATTGCCACATCACCGTTCTCGATGCGTGCATCATCATCATTTGCTGCTTCAGCAAATGTGAATCCATAGGAAAATCCAGAGCAGCCACCGCCTGTGACATAAACCCGTAGTAACAAGTCATCACTTCCTTCACCATCACGCAATTGACGAACTTTGGTCGCCGCACGATCAGTTAAAACCATGGCAGGTGCATTCATCTCTCAAATCTCCTCAACACAGAAGCGTAACTCTACAATTTCCCAAAGATTAAGAAAAATTGGTCGATCCGCAAGACCCTATCATAACACGTTCGCCCGATAGGATTAAAATTTGGGTGTAACGTCATTTTTCAAACGTCAATCACCTACGAAATCGTAGTGAAATATGATTCAATAAAAAAACCTACGAATAGAATTGTCATAACAACAATTCCACAAGTAGGTTAATTGAGGCAAAAAACTGAGTTTAAAGTCGATTTATGCAATCAACTTAAAAACCAACTTATTACTCGTCATTCATCGCACATTCAAAGTTTGAAGGGTCAGTTTTACAACGAACTTTCTTCAACAAATGCATCATGTCTGGATCATATGTACCATCTTTGGTGAGATCCATACGTGATGCGCGCATCAGCTTCATATAGCCCACTTTGTCCGCGGCTGGAACATCCATCCAATACTTCGCATCGATCTCTTTTTCAGCATTATCAATGTACTTGTAAGCTGTACCAATTTGGCTGTTTACATATTCACGGATTTTTTGGTTTGCATCTTCGTTGGTAAACTTGCTCTTACGCACAACCATTGCGGCAGTGATTTGTACGATTGGAAAGCGGATTACCGCACCTGTCACTTCACCATTTGGACCAGTCATGCCTTTTGCCAACTCAAACGGTTTGAAAATAACCGCAGGGCCCGCAATGATATCGACCTGATGGTTATTAAACTTACCTGAGATCGTTGTTAAGTCAACACTGACAGGCTGCGCACCGACTTTCTGTACGAGCTTGGCTTGTGATTTATCGTAGTCGAGAACGGCAATTTTCTTACCAGCTGCTTTTGCCAAAGTATTAATCTTGCGATCAGAAACCATGATGTAAGCAGTACCTAGTGGAATCAAGCCAACAACTTCATAGTCACCTTCCGACATTTTAGGTGCTAATGCTTTGTTAGAAAGGGCTTGTAGTGCAATGTTCAGATCTTGTTTTGAAGGAACTGCACCGATCGCATCCAAGCTGCCAGTGTATTTATTAAACTGACGAGCACGTAGATTAGTCATGATCGCGCCATCACACTGACCTGCTTTAAAGTCTTCTGCAATGATTGCTTCGTTGGTATACGCTTTTAAATCAATCGGATTCGTGATGCCAAAACGTGGCATTTGCAGTACATAGTCTTTTGCATATCCAAATGCATCACCACGTGCACCGAGTGGATCATACACACATAATGTCAGCTTTGGACCAGCCGCATGCGTCGCTTGGAAGCTCATTGCAGCTAAGAGAGCCGCCATTGCAATTTTTTTCATGTATTACTCCATATATGATAAACATAATCTGTGTAGACCTGTTCAGCTTTTTATCAGCCGCCACCAGTCCATTGCGCGCTATTTTTAGCCTAACTCCATCTTGAATACAATGGCGTTACGGACTTTATTACGTAAATCCTGTGTGATAAAACGATAAAGCCCAGCAACTGCCAGGCTTTATTCATTAAATATACGAGGTTAAAACTTACTCGTCATTCAGTGCGCATTCAAAGCTTGAAGGATCTGATTGGCAACGAATCTTCTTGAGAATCGTCATCATTTTTTTGTTATAAATGCCTTCTTTGGTCATCTCGATACGTGACTCACGCATGAGTTTTACATAACCCAATTTGTCTGCTGGTGGAATATCCATCCAATACTTCGGATCGATTGCTTTCTCGGTTTTGTTGATGACGTCCATTTCGCGTCCAATCTGGCTGGATACCCAATCGCGGCTCTTTTGTCCAAAACCAGCAGGGAATTTACCAGGACGGATCACGATATCACCAGTAACCTGTACTACAGGGAAACGAATGACTGCGCCTTTGGTACCAACTCCTTTATACAGCTCTAAAGGCTTGAATCCCATCGCTGGCATACCGATCATGTCAACTTGACCATTATTAAACTTACCGCCAATCGTCAACAAATCCACAGAAACCGGTTGTGCGCCCACTTTTTGTACGATTTTCGCTTGAGCTTTATCATAGTCTAATACACCAAAACGCTTACCAGCGGCTTTAGCTAACGTATTGATACTACGATCATTCACTAAAATATAAGCTGAACCAAGTGTTGTCACACCAGCAACTTCATAACCATTTTGGATCATATCTGGTGCAAGTTTAGGGCTTGCCATCACATTGATCACTGTTTTTGCTTGTGCATTATTGTTTAAACCGCCAATCGCATCAATCGAACCCGTGAAGTTATTGAATTCACGTGCACGAATACCTGTCAGCGCAACACCATCACACTGACCTGCTTTAAAGTCTTCTGATGCAACGCGTTCATCGGTATACGCTTTTAGCGTAATATTTGCACCCCATTGCTTTGCAGCAAGCGCATAATCTTTCATCATCGCATAGTTGTCGCCATTCGCACCCAGAAGATCGAATACACACATCGTTTGCGCCTGTGCTGAACTTGCCAGTGCAATAGCGGTTGCTGCTACAGCCAGTTTCAAATTGGTTTTCATAGTGACTTCCCTTTTATTCCTATAGTTAATGGAGGTATTCCATTCCTATTTTTTGAATGAGTATATTCTGCCCGACTTCAAGCATTTTTCAAGCATAGAATGATTGTTTTTACTGAATTCGATAGCATCTTATGCGTTCTGTAACCACATCAACACAATTCAAAACATCCATTACGGACAATTTCATTATCCGTAATGGTCACACGTCGTTTTACTCTCCTGTCAGGGAGCACTCAAAACTATTGGGATCCTGCGCACAACGCACTTTTTTCAGTAGCCCCATCATTTTTTTGTTGTAAATATCTTGCTTAGTCAGATCAATACGCGCCTCGCGCATTAGCTTCATATAACCGAGTTTGTCATTGGCGGTTAGATCTTCCCAATATTTGGGGTCGATATCCTTTTCCGTCTTCGCTATCGTTGCAAACTCACGATTCACAAGGCTAGCAACCCATGTACGACTTTTTTGACCATAGCCTTCAGGAAATTGGTCTGGACGAATAATAATGTCGTAGGTGATATGGAGTACAGGAAACCGAAATATTGCACCCTTCGTACCTAATCCTTTGAAAATCTCCATCGGCCTAAACGCCAGCGCGGGCATTCCCATCGCATCAATCTGACCATTATTAAACTTGCCGCCGATGCTCATCAAGTCACTAGATACAGGTTGTGCCCCTATTTTCTGGATCATCGCCGCTTCGGCTTTATCATAATCTAGAACACCGAATTTGATGCCCGCTGCTTTTGCCAATGAATTAATCTTGCGATCTCTCACCATGATGTAGGCAGAGCCTAAAGATGTCACACCTGCAACTTCATAACCTTTACTGATCATATCTGGCGCAAGTTTCGGATTTGCCATCAAAGTCAGCATCATTTTTGCAGCAGCATTACTCGGAACACCACCAATGGAATCGATTGAACCCACGAAACTATTGAATTGACGTGCACGTAATCCGCTCAGTGAGATCGCATCGCATTGACCTGCTTTAAAATCTTCAAACGCAACACGTTCATCAGGATAAGGCTTTAGAACAATGTCTGCACCCCATTGCTTCGCAGCGAGTGCATAATCCTTCATCAGCGCGTAGCTATCGCCATTAGCCCCAAGAAGATCGAACACGCACATCGTTTGAGCCTGTGCTGAACTCACAACAAGTGCAGCCGTTACCGCAAAAATCATTTTTGCTTTCATAC
>JASLFQ010000164.1 GCA_030150595.1 Aquirhabdus sp. | reverse complement strand
GACGACAACAATGGTTTTGCCTTGCCATTCTGGACGTGAGGCAACTTTAACTGCTGCCGCGACTGCCGCACCTGCTGAAATTCCAGACAAGATTCCTTCTTCCGTCGCTAGTCGACGCGACCACGCAATGGCCTCATCGCTATTGACCGTCTGAACTTCATCAATGATTGATAAATCGAGGTTCTTTGGAATGAAGTTTGGACCAATGCCTTGGATTTTATGCGGCGCTGGTTTGATGTCTTCGCCATTGCGCGTTTGAGTAATGATTGGTGATTCTGTCGGCTCAACTGCCACACTGTGTAAGGCTTTGCCTTTGATTTGTTCAAAGTATTGTGACACACCGCTGATGGTGCCGCCTGTCCCAACACCCGCGACGAACGCATCGACATTACCACCTGTCGCCGCCCAAATTTCAGGCCCAGTGGTTTCACGGTGAATTTTTGGATTCGCTGGGTTTTCAAATTGTTGTGGCAAGAAATAGTTGTCAGGATCGCTGTCTTTAATACGCTGGGCTTCAACAACGGAGCCTTTGATCCCGAGCGCAGGATCAGTGAGAACCAGTTCTGCGCCAAGGGCTTTGAGTACTTTACGGCGTTCTAAGCTCATGCTGGAAGGCATGGTCAGAATAATTTTATAACCTTTCGCTGCCGCAACAAATGCCAGTGCAATACCTGTATTTCCACTGGTTGGCTCAATGATCGTGATGCCTTTTTTGAGGACGCCACGTGCTTCTGCATCGGCAATTAAACTCGCGCCAATACGATCTTTCACCGAAGCCGCAGGATTGCGACTTTCGATTTTTGCCAAAATAGTCACTCCAGCAGGGGCAAGTTTATTCAGGCGAATCAGTGGGGTGTTTCCGATTGATTCGGCGTTTGAAGCGTAGACGGCACTGCTTGCATTTGCAGTAGAAGATTCGGAGTTTGAGTTTGCTATAGTCATGATCGTGTCTTTTTCTGAGGTGAATGTAGCGGAAAATGGATATAGCCAATGGTGCACCGAAATGACGTCACTTATCAATAACAGTTTGTGTAAATTTTAAATTTACAACATGTTGATTAATAATATCTTACTTAAATAAAACGTTGTAAAAAATCTATTCTTTGCAGAATAAACTATAAGCGTGATTCAGCCTGTATAGAGTAGCAAAATTGATATGAATAAATTTTCGTTGATGAGCTGTATTTTTTTAGAGATGAGAATGTGCGGATTGAGCCTTGAGCTGACTTCTGCGCGGTTTTAGTCAAATATTTGTAATATTGTCTGACACAATTTGCTTAAATGATCATGAAAAAGAGATGAAAGTCACATTTTGCTAAGAGAGCTGCTATTTTTGCCAGTTATAGTCGGTATAAGGGCTGTTTTTGACAATGTACCATGTCTTAATGGTTGATTTTATCGTGTACCGATTGTGAAGTAAGCATGCAGGTCGAGGAGTAATGCAGATGATGACTGAAGTAACTACAGACGTAATCGCAAGTGGCGAACCTTCTTTTATTGATATCTTGAAACAAGGAATCGCGGGTGCAACTCAAGACATTGACCGCAATGCGCTAAAAAACTGGAAGCTATCAGGTACAGCACTTTCCATATTAAACCAAATTCAAGGTTATGCCACAGGCATGCAACGTCGTAGTACTTATATTAAGTCACAGAAAGTTGTGTGGTTCGAAGGTGGGAACCCAAATGGTGAGCCAGTTTTACTGTTACACGGTTTTGCATCGAATAAAGAAAACTGGATTTTGTTGATGCCGTTTCTCCTCAAACGTTATCGATTGTTTATTCCTGATTTACCAGGTTGGGGCGAAAGTACGTTTGATGTCAATGAGCATTACAGCATTGCAGAGCAAGTCAATCGTATTGATCAATGGACCACAAAATATTTGCCTGATGAGTTTCATGTTGTCGGTAGCTCAATGGGCGGTGGATTGGCGGCACTATTGACGATTCAATTTCCAGGTAAGATTCTCAGTTTGACGCTGATGAATGCGCTGGGCGTATTTGGTGCTGAGCAGACATTCTTTGAAAAAGAACTGCAGCAAGGTCGTAATCATTTGATCCCGAGCCGTATAACGGGTGTCGTGCAAATGATGAGCACGGTGACTTCTTACCACCGTTGGGCAATGGCTGCGCTTCTCGCACCAGTGATGTATCAAGAATTAATTGCGCGTCGCCATGTCAATCAGTATCTGTTTCAACAATTACTGCATTACGCGCCGTCTGATACGTTTGCAGGCATTTCGAAGATCAAAGTCCCGACGTTTATATTTTGGGGCGAAGATGACCAGATTCTGCATTCATCGTGTGCTGCCGTATTTAAACAGCTCATCCCACACGCTGAAATGAAAGTGTTGCGCGGCGTAGGTCATTTACCAATGCTTGAAATGCCTGCTGTGACGGCACGTAGCCTACAGAAATTTTGGCTGCAGGCTTCGTCGCAGCGTTCAATTTCAGCCGCAATTTCCCCAGCTAAGAAATCGCGTAAAGTGGCAGCTAAAGCGACAGATAAGCAAGTCGATTTATCTTATATCTAAGCAAAGAGAATATATAGTTTGGTAAGAAGGCACTGTATTTACGGTGCTTTTTTATGTTCTGATTTTTATGAAAATGGTTATTTGAGTTTACGTTGAACAAGAATCACAATCGCAATGAAAAATGCCATCCACATCAGAATGTAGTAGAGATTTTCTGAGGCAATGAGAGTGGCTTGTTGATTGGTCTTTTGCGCCAAAATGACAAGTGCTTCGGTTTGTGCTTGATCTCCCATTAAACCGCGCGTTGCTAATAAACTTTGGATCGAGTCTGTCCATTGTAAGAAGCTGGTATTGGCTGGCGTAAATGATTCGCGGATTCGTGCATTGACTGTGATCTGGCGATTCTGCAACATGACCGCAGAAATGGCGGATGATGCGGAGGCGGCCAATTGACGCAATAGATTTTTGCCTTGATAACCGTGTGCAAAATTTTCATCATCAAAATGCTGAAACGTTAATCCTGCCACAGGCAAGACCAGCAATACGCCAAATACACCTTTGGCGATCAGTCCAAACCATAACTGCGGCGTATCCGCGCCCATACCGATACGAGAAAACCACCAACCCGCAACGGCAAGAGCTAACGCGCCCGTGATCATCATCGGTTTTTTACGTTTAATTTTTTGCCCGAAATTATAATAAAGAAACGCCATGATCAGTCCGCTGGTTCCAGCAATCGCATTTAACCAGCCAGTTTTGATCAGCGTTAAGCCCAAGCCTTGTTCGGCAAAAATGGGAAAGACGTAGCTGCTAAAACCATTGACGAAATAATAGAGAAAATACAAACCTAACCCGACCAAATACACAGGGCTATTTAACTCACGGATATGTAAAAGTGGTTCAGGGTGACGCCATTGCTGCCAGAGAAATCCGAGCAGTAATAGGCCACCGAAACTGAATAAAGCGAACAAGCGAACAGGATGATTAAAAATATCAAAGCGCACTGTACTAAACATGAGTTGTAAGCAAAGTACAGCCACTGCGAAAAGTAGAAGCGGTGCCATTGAAAGTTTATATTTTTCTTTTGTTCGTCCAATTTCGCTAGGGATAAGCCGCCAAATGCCGATAAAAGCAACGATTGCTGGTGGAATCGT
>JASLFQ010000162.1 GCA_030150595.1 Aquirhabdus sp. | reverse complement strand
TCACCTTTGGCGCGATACTCATGCGACATTTCTTCAGCACCAAAAATCGATACAGTGAAACCACCCAAATAATCCTTCACGCCAGTTTCTTTTGGCGCAATGTAATCTGCGAGCGAGTAGTTCGGTTGCTTGGTCGCTTTGTCACTTTGTTGGCGTAAATGGAAGAACTTGTGCGTAGCGATTTCACGCGATTCGTCGCTATAAACTTCCAGATCATCCGCCGCACTACGACTTGCAGGTTCAAGTCTAAATACAGCTTTTGCCGTGACGCGCTTGTTCTCAACCAAGTCTTTCAACATCGTTTGGGCGTTATCAAACAAATCACGTGCTGCTTCACCAACGACTTCATCGGTCAAAATCGCAGGAAATTTCCCTGCCAAAGACCAAGAAATAAAGAACGGCGTCCAGTCGATATAGGGAACCAGTTGATCGAGTGGATACTCTTCAAAGACCGTTTCGCCTAATTGCTTCGGCACTGGCGGCTGATACGTTTCCCAATCGGTTTTCATGCCATTTTCAATGGATTGTGGATAAGTGAGTTTCGGTGTTTTCGGTGTTTTATTGGCGATACGAACGCGTACTTCTTCGTACTCTGCGCGACGTTCAGCAATAAACTTTGGCTTCATTTCTGGTTAAAGCAGCGTCGTCGCTACACCGACCGCACGTGACGCATCGGCAACATAAACGACCGCATCATTATGATATTGCGGATCAATTTTCACGGCGGTATGTGCTTTAGACGTTGTTGCACCACCAATCATCAGTGGGATTTTGAAGCCTTGACGTTGCATTTCTTTGGCAACAAACACCATCTCATCGAGACTTGGTGTAATCAAACCTGATAGACCGATGATATCGACCTTTTCTTCAATCGCAGTTTTCAGAATTTTTTCACAAGAGACCATGACGCCGAGATCAACGATGTCATAGCCATTACAACCGAGCACAACGCCAACGATATTTTTACCAATATCATGCACGTCGCCTTTGACAGTTGCCATCAGGACTTTACCTTTACTTGAGCCAACAACTTTTTCAGCTTCAATGTACGGGTTAAGCCACGCGACAGCTTGCTTCATGACGCGTGCGGATTTCACCACTTGTGGCAAGAACATTTTGCCTTCGCTGAACAAGTCGCCGACCACATTCATACCCGCCATCAATGCGCCTTCGATCACATCTAACGGGCGTTTGGCTTCAAAGCGAGCTTCTTCGGTATCTTCATCAATAAAGGCGGTGATGCCTTTGACCAGTGCGTATTCCAAGCGTTTGCTGACAGGAGCGTTGCGCCAATCAAGATTTTCAGTGGCACGCACAGCACCTTCGCCGCGATATTTTTCAGCGATTTCGAGCAGGCGATCTGTACCATCTTCACGGCGATTGAGAATCACATCTTCGACGCAATCTTTGAGTTCTTGAGGAATATCATCATAAATTGCAAGCTGACCTGCGTTGACGATCCCCATCGTCATGCCTTGTTTAATCGCGTAATACAAGAACACGGCATGAATTGCTTCGCGTACAGGTTCATTACCTCGGAATGAGAAAGAGACGTTGGACACGCCGCCAGAGATCATGGCATGTGGCAGATTTTGTTTAATCCAACCCGTTGCTTCGATGAAATCGACTGCGTAATTGTTGTGTTCTTCAATTCCTGTTGCAACCGCAAATATGTTTGGATCGAAAATAATATCTTCAGCAGGGTAGCCCACTTCATCGACGAGAACGCGGTAAGAGCGTTCGCAAATTTCGCGTTTACGCGCGGCAGTATCCGCTTGACCTTGTTCGTCGAATGCCATGACGATGACAGCTGCGCCATATTTACGGCATAGTTTTGCTTTAGCGACGAACTCGTCATGACCTTCTTTTAAGCTGATCGAGTTGACGATCGGTTTACCTTGAACGCACTTCAAGCCCGCTTCGATGATTTCCCATTTCGAGGAGTCGATCATAATGGGGACGCGAGAAATATCAGGTTCAGACGCGATCATATTCAAGAAAGTGACCATCGCACCTTCTGAATCCAACATGCCTTCATCCATGTTGATGTCGATGACCTGCGCGCCGCCTTGGACTTGTTCAAGCGCAACGGCGAGAGCTTCGGTATAGTTTTGCTCACGAATGAGACGGGCGAATTTCTTCGAGCCCGTGACGTTGGTACGTTCACCGACGTTGACGAATAACGAATCTTTGGTAATGTTAAATGGCTCTAAACCAGAGAGACGGCAAGCGGGTTCGATGTCTGGAAGCTGACGCGGTGCAAAATCTTTTACTGCATTATAAATAGCAGCGATATGCGCTGGCGTCGTACCACAGCAACCGCCCGTGATATTGATCAAACCACTTTCAGCAAACTCACGAATAAATTCTGCGGTTTGTTCAGGCGTTTCATCGTATTCGCCAAAGGCATTGGGTAAGCCAGCGTTTGGATGTGCAGAAACGAAAATATCGGCTTTATCGCCGATAGTCTTGACGTGTGGGCGCATTGCATCCGCGCCAAGCGCACAGTTAAAACCAACCGATAACAAATCAGCATGACGTACGGAGTTCCAAAATGCTTCTGCCGTTTGTCCTGATAAGGTGCGACCTGATGCATCGGTAATCGTGCCTGAAATCATTAATGGTAATTCATAACTGAGTTCTTCAAAAACCGTTTTCACCGCAAAGATTGCAGCTTTACAGTTCAAAGTATCAAATACAGTTTCAATCAGAATAATGTGCGAACCACCTTCGATGAGTGCATGTGTCGCTTGCACATAGTTTTCAACGAGTTCATCAAAGGTCACGTTACGAAATGCAGGATTGTTCACATCAGGGCTGATCGAACAAGTACGCGATGTCGGCCCAAGTACGCCTGCAACAAAGCGTGGTTTGTCTGGATTTTTCGCGGTGAATTCGTCGCAAACTTCACGTGCCAAGCGGGCAGCAGTGATATTGATTTCACTGACCAGATGCTGCATGTGATAGTCAGCCATCGAGACTTGCGTACCATTAAAGGTATTGGTTTCGATAATGTCAGCGCCAGCTTCGAGATATTGCGCGTGAATGCCTTGAATA
The DNA here is from genome assembly GCA_030150595.1 of Aquirhabdus sp. Taxonomy (GTDB): domain Bacteria; phylum Pseudomonadota; class Gammaproteobacteria; order Pseudomonadales; family Moraxellaceae; genus Aquirhabdus. The sequence goes on along the minus strand of JASLFQ010000162.1, from coordinate 2,753 downwards.
ATATGCGGTTGAGTGAGCACTAAAAGGTCATTGTTGCCTTTCACATCATGTTCGAAATCTGCAAAACGCTCGCCACGATAATCAGCTTCTTCTAGCTTATGCTGTTGAATCATGGTGCCCATCGCGCCATCAATGATCAGAATTCTTTTCTTGAGTAACTCTGTCAGTTGAGTTTTTAGGTTTTTGGCGTTTTGGGCAGGCGTAGACATTTGTACAAAAAACTCCGAATCAGGGATAAAGCAATGCAACTAAAAAAGGAACGAAAAAGCTTCCGTACTTTAATGTGACTAAAGCGAAAAAGAGTAGAACGGCAATTTTTAAATTAACATGTTCAATTGATCGCTATTCTATCAGGTTCTCGTAGGGCGTGAATGCAACCTGTGATATTATGCCGCCGTTCACAGCATTTTTGTCATGAAGCTGTCATGTTGCTCGTTTTGTTAGGTAGCTAAAGACGAGTAAAGCGACGGTTATTTCTAAGTCGAACAATATATTCGATGATTTCCAATCAAGATCTTTTTCTATGAGTCAGAATTCTTCTGTAACAACGACAACGATTGATACGCCAATTCATCCGATTTTCAAGCCTTTGTTTTTTGTTGTCGTCATCGCAGTGCTGGTTTATATCGGTTTTGCGCTTAATGCTGATTTAAGTGGCACTTCTGCCCTGAGTTTTCTTCCCTTTATGTTATTGAGTGCAGCGCTTTTGGTTGCATTGGGATTTGAATTCGCCAATGGTTTTCACGATACAGCGAATGCCGTCGTAACAGTCATTTATACCAATGCTTTGTCCGCGCCCGCTGCGGTTGGACTATCAAGTATTGCAAACTTCCTCGGGGTGCTGTCGGCAAGTGGTGTCGTTGCCTACGGGATTTTGGCATTGTTGCCAGTTGAGTTGATTTTGAATGTCGGTAGTAGCCAAGGTTTTGCAATGGTATTTGCCTTGTTGCTTGCGGCCATTATTTGGAACTTAGGCACTTGGGCTGCGGGAATTCCTGCATCGAGTTCACATACACTGATTGGTTCAATCATTGGTGTCGGTTTGATGAATCGATTGCTGACACCCGCAGGATTGGTCTCTAGTAGTGTGAACTGGGATCAAGCGAGTAAAGTCGGTAAAGCATTATTGTTTTCTCCTTTGTTGGGCTTCGTGCTTGCTGGTATTATTTTCCTCCTATGTAAGGTGATCTTTGCGCGTAAACCTGAGCTTTTTGAGCCACCTGAAGGCAATCAGCCACCGCCGTTTTGGATTCGTAGTTTATTGGTTTTAAGCTGCGCAGGCGTGAGCTTTGTGCATGGTTCCAACGATGGTCAGAAGGGTATGGGCTTGATCATGCTGGTTCTGATCGGCATCGTACCAATGGCATATTCGTTGAATAAAACGATGGATGCGACTGAAGTGCATTCATTTGCAGTGCTGTCTGAAAAGACTGCACATATTTTATCTCCCGCTGAAGCGCCACTAGATTTGCCAAAATCACGTCAGGTTCTGACTGAATATTTGCAAGGTTCTGGAACGGCTCCACAAGTATTGCCAGCGGTTGCTGCGGTTGAGATGAATTTGAGCCAAGCTGCAACTCAGTATAAAACATTCGATAAAGTGCCAGCTGAAGCTGTTCATAACTTGCGTAATGACACGTATTTGATTAGTGCGTGTTTGAAGCGTTTAAAGAAAGAGGGTGCATTGTCGAAATTGACGACTTCTGAACAAGCCGTACTGCAAGAAAGCAGTCGTCGCTTAGATGAAACCACTCAATTTATTCCAACTTGGGTCAAAGTTGCTGTTGCGCTGGCACTTGGATTGGGAACATTGGTTGGATGGAAGCGGATTGCTGTCACTGTGGGTGAGAAAATTGGTAATCGTCCAATGAACTATGGTCAAGGTTTCGCTGCGCAATTATCTACGATTGTGATGATTGGTGCTGCTGATGTGTATGGTTTACCAGTGAGTACGACGCATGTCCTCAATGGTTCTGTTGCGGGTACGATGACCGCGAATAAATCAGGTCTGCAATGGGGCACGATTAAACGCATTTTGTATGCATGGGTACTTACGTTGCCTGCTGCTATGACTTTGTCAGCGGCTCTATATTGGCTATTTATGGAATTCATTAAATAGTACGTAGACTATTAATGTAAAAAACGCCTTACTTTTGTAGGGCGTTTTTTTATGCGTGCGAGTGTGAGTTTAGACTGCTACACAATTAAATCATTAACATTTTAAATAATTCGTCTTTCCAACAAGTTGCTTCTATTTTGAATTTGCAGTACACAAAATGTACGGAAAACTTTATCGGCGCGGAGTACTGTTCTGCGAGTGCAATAAGAATTAAATGAATAAGAATGTCATGCTCTAGTCATGCCTTTGTCATGATTAGAACAGATGATAAAAGCAACTTAATCTATACAGAAGTTTTGCCATGAGCGTGAATTCCTCTGTGACATCAATGTCAGCACCTTTATCTGTTTCATCGATTGATAAGGCTCCGCACCCGATATTTAAAGTGATTTTTCTTGGGTTTGTCGTCGCTGCGTTAATTTATATCGGCATCGAGCTTGCTTCAGATTTGTCGACCACCCCACCACTGAGTTTTTTACCTTATTTGATGCTGGGCTTCGCACTCTTAATCGCATTAGGTTTTGAGTTTGTGAATGGATTTCACGATACGGCCAACGCGGTTGCAACGGTTATTTATACCAATGCTTTACCTGCGCCTGCGGCAGTTGTTCTTTCAGGCGTTGCCAATTTCACG
>JASLFQ010000161.1 GCA_030150595.1 Aquirhabdus sp. | reverse complement strand
GGTGAAATTGGCGAAGGGAAAACTGCAAATAGCGATGACATCATCACTGCTTTGGATTCTGCGTTTGAATCTTCGCAAAGCAAAGCAGTCGCTTTGAATATCAATTCACCAGGCGGTTCACCTGTGGAGTCTGATCAGATTTGGCAAGAAGTCCGTCGTTTGCGCGCCGCGCATCCTGACAAGAAAGTCTATGCCATCATTGGTGATTTAGGCGCATCGGGTGCGTACTACATTGCGTCATCTGCAGACGAAATTTATGTCAATCCATCCAGTTTGGTGGGCTCAATTGGCGTCATCATGCCGAATTATGGTGTGATGGATTTAGCCAAAAAACTCGGCGTCGAAGATCGCACGATGACTGCGGGCGCACATAAAGCGATTTTAAGCATGACCAAACCGCTTGATCCATTTGAAAAAGCCCATGTGCAAACCGTGTTGGATAATGTGCATGAACATTTCATTGCTGCGGTTAAAGCAGGTCGCGGGAATCGCCTCAAGATTGATGACAACACCTTCTCTGGTTTGTTCTGGAGTGGTGAACAGGCAATTAACTTAGGTTTAGCAGACAAAGCAGGCGATGTCGGCAGCTTGAAACGCGAACTTAAATTGAAAGAGTCTGTAGATTACAGCGTAGAACATAGCCCATTGGAACGCATCATGGGTCGTGTGGGTACGGAGCTGGGTCAGAGTTTGGGCACGTCGTTTAAGCTATCGCTGACCGATATGGCTTCTAAATCACAAGATGCGATGCAATGAGTACAGTGAAACCTCTGATTCATTTCGCTCATGCCAATGGCATTCCTTCCGCAGTCTACGAGAAATTGTTCGATGGACTGCGTGATGACTTTGATATTGTGACTTTGCCGATGATTGGCGTGGATCCTCGTTTTCCTGTGAATGACCATTGGTCGAATCTTCGCGATCAGGTGATTGAGAGCATTCAGCGCCAAGCGGTGGATGCCAATGGTCAACCGCGTCCAGTGATTGCGCTTGGACATTCGCTGGGTGGGTTGTGCAGTTATATGGCGGCGTATAAGATTCCTGAATTGATGCGTGGTCTGGTTATGATGGATCCGCCGATGATTAATGGCATGTATTCCTTCATGATGCATTTGGCGAAGACCTTTGCGCCTAGTGAGTATGAGAAGCGTAGTCCAGCGATGCTGTCCAAAAAACGACGCGATCATTGGGATAGTCGTGAGCAGGCTTCGGAGATGCTGCGTAAACGTGGGATGTTTGCGGCGTTCGATAAGGACTGTTTTGATGCGTATATCAAATATGGTTTGAAAGATGCACCTGATGGTGGCGTGACGTTGACTATTCCGAAGAGCGTGGAAGTTGAGATTTTCCGTACGAATCCGTCGTTGTTTTGGTTGTCACCACGTCGTGCGCCGAAAGTGCCGACGCATATGATTGCAGGCAGTGAGAGTTCGTTCTATCAACGCGGTTTTCCGCAACGTTTGCAGAAGCAGCAGGGTATTCCGTTTTCATTGATTGAAGGCGGTCATATGTTTCCGCTGGAGCATCCGCATGAGACGGTAGCGAGGATTAAAGAGGTGGTGAAGGGGTTTGGGGTTGTTTAGGGTGAAGAAAAATAATTTGAAAGTGGATGTATCGGTCTTAATTGAGTGTACATAATGAAGCATTGGTTATTAATAGTCGTTCTGGTGCTAATGGTTTTTGTATTGCCATATCTGCTTTTTTTACTGGGTAAGGATGCGGAGAGAACTGAGCAGAAAGTCAACGAGATCAAAACATCAGAATTACCAGACCATGTGGATTTTTTCTACTCCCCCATTTCACTTGTATTAAATTCTTTTGGCGGTATAACACTGTTATCACCAGTGCCGATATTCACATGTGTGATGTGGTTACGTCATTCACAAGGAAAGGCAGATGATTTTTGGTCGGAAGTAGTGCAGATCGTAATTTTCTTGCCGATTAGTATTTGGGGAGCATTCATTCTTAAACAAATTATTGAACAATGGTATTACATTAATCAACCTGCGTTAACCTTAACTAAGGGTGGATTTTCATTTCAGAAGCAACATTACTCTTGGGATATGGTTAAGAGTGTATCTGTTGTTGGATACAAAACTCATCAGTTAGTGTTTGACTTAAATCAGAATGATCTGAGTTTGCAAAAGAACAAGGTTGTCATCAAACTTGGAGATATTCGACAACCGTGGTTATCAGTATATACAGATGAGTATTTCCAGCGGCATCAAACAGGAAAAAGCATGGCTTGAAACGGTCGTGAGGATTAAATGTTTTGGGATTTAAGTCGTAATTTCTTCCGCTGGTCTTAGTTTATCTATTTGCCATTGTTGTGGATTATTTATAATGTATTGAGCGATTTCGTGATGAGATTGCTCATGACGAATGACATGTTCCCAATAATTTCGTTGCCATAATTTGCTTTCAAATTCTCGCCAGTGAGATGTCTTGACGCCGCGGATATATTCAATCGTGGTAATCGATTTAAACGCACCGAGCATATCGCCGATAGTTTTTTTATTTTCCGTAGGGGTAATCCATTGTGGTTGCCCTTTCATTTGGAGTTCCGTAAGGGTATCTCCTACTTCGATAATGGCATGAAAGTGGTTGGGCATGACGACGTATTCATGTGGCTCAATGTGAGGGAAGCGCTTTTGTAATGCTTGCCACTCTCTCACAATCATTTTTCCAGCAGCATTGAGGATCATTTTATCCTCAATAATTTCACCGAATAGCAATTCTCTGTTGTGTACGCACAGAGTAATAAAATAGAAGCCTGCCTGTGAGTAATCATATTCTTTTAAGCGAATTGACTGGCGGCGATGAGTTTCTGGATTGTATGGCATTATTTATTCTTATGGGTTAGGTGTCCGAGAAAAGCAGGGCACCCACAAGGGGAGCCCCTACATTTATGGATTTTAAATCATCTTTGTGATTTTTACCTGTTTAAGCTGATTTTTCCATTTATGTAGTATAGGGGGGGGCTTTTTCCGTTGATGTGTGTAGGGGCGTACCCTTGTGGTCGCCCGCTTTTTAAGTTTTTAGTCTTCGATTGAAAAATTGACCGTCGCACCTTCTTTCAATCCTTGAAGGTGCTTCAGTAATTCTCCAGTCATTGCGAAGTGCTCACTTGCTGGAACGGGATTTAGATTTTCTACGTCATATTTTCCTTCTGCGAATATAGGCAGCGTGACATAGGTATAGCATTGATTCTCCGTTGGGATTTCTCCTGCATCATGCAATTGTTCTACTAAATTAGGCATGAACCAGTTGTTGGCTTCTTCGGAGGCGAGCAATTCATTAAACTGATCCACCGACTTAGCGACAAGAGTGACTTCGCCTGTGCCCGTATTGAGCCAATAGACTTCTTCGGTCGCCTCTTGAAAGAACATATCACCAAGAATAGAAAATAGAATTGGCGTGAATCCGTTCGGCAATAGCCATTGCCATGATGTTGCCAATGTATGAATGGCTTGGGTATTCGGGCTGAAATGTAGGTCTGACCAACGTATCGTCACTGCTTATCTCATTGTCTTAAGGTTGATGGCTGCTTTTTAGCATTTCAAGCCCAGTTAAAGCAAGCTTCTCCACTTCCAATCTCTGCCCAAATCCTATACAATCTCGCCTCCCTTACCCGCAGGTCTTGACGCAGTTGGGTGTCTTGCAACTAAACGGGTTCCAAAAAAGAGGCTGATATGAGTAAAATCAAACTCAAAACCAAACGCGG
>JASLFQ010000111.1 GCA_030150595.1 Aquirhabdus sp. | reverse complement strand
AGCAACACCAACTAAAGCCAACCAAGAACCCAAACCAACTGCAAAAGGCGCGTGGTATTTAGCCGTCAATGCCACCGTCAGTAATTGCGATGCGTCGCCCCATTCAGCAGCAAACAAAACGGTAAATGAAACCAACGCCATTTTAAAAGGTGAGGTTGTCAGTACTGATTTGACTTCTTCGTCTTCGCCTGCCTGACTTGCTGCACGCCATAAGACGATTGCACCAACCGCAAAAAGCGTTGCCACGATATAAGCAACGACATTCTCTGGTAATTTAGTCAGCAGTGATCCTGCTAAAACCGCAATAACACATTGCGCTAAAAATGCGAGACTGACGCCAATAAATACTGGAATTTTATGATAGCGCGTCGAAAGAATGAGTGTGGCGATCAGGGTTTTATCAGGTAGCTCGACGAGCAACATTGTGCTGAAGCTGGAGAGGAAGGCAGCCCAGTTCATACTAGTTCCTTCAAAGGTGTAAGAAATTAGAGGTTCTTTAGGATTTTCAGCCGCAATCTTAGGTTTTAGCCTAAATCATGTCAAACTCATTTCTGTGAATTATTAACACTCCTAATCCGTCACACGTTAAACTATCACCCTAATCGCCATCATCTTTTTAAGTCCAAATCGCTATGACCAATTCATCAAATACCTCCAGCAACCAAGCCCTGTTCAATGCCGCAAGTGTCCATATTCCAGGTGGGGTCAATTCGCCAGTTCGTGCATTTAAAGGCGTTGGCGGCACGCCTGTATTCGTGCAGAAAGCAAAAGGTGCATATTTATTTGATGCGGATGGTAAGCGTTACATTGATTATGTCGGTTCATGGGGTCCAATGATTTTGGGTCATGCGCATCCAGAAATCGTGCAAGCGGTGATTGATGCTGCTGCTGATGGTTTGAGTTTTGGTGCGCCAACGCCAAGTGAAACGACAGTTGCTGATCTTATTTGCAAGATCATGCCGTCTATGGATATGGTACGGATGACCAGCTCTGGTACTGAAGCCTGTATGAGTGCCATTCGTTTGGCGCGTGGCTACACTGGTCGCGATAAGATCGTTAAGTTTGAAGGTTGCTATCACGGTCATGCGGATTCGTTATTGGTGAAAGCAGGGTCGGGCATGTTGACTTTAGGCGTTCCAACTTCGTTGGGTGTGCCGAAGGATTTGGCGCAGCACACGATCACATTGCCATTCAATGATATTGAAGCTGTGAAAGCTTGTTTTGCTGAATATGGTGATCAGATCGCTTGCATCATCGTTGAGCCTGTCGCGGGGAATATGAATTTGGTGTTGCCAATTAGAGGCTTCCTGCAAATTTTACGCGATGAATGTACAAAGGCTGGTGCAGTATTGATTTTTGATGAAGTAATGACTGGATTCCGGGTTGCTTTAGGCGGTGCGCAGGCACATTACGGCATTACGCCTGACTTGACCACGCTAGGTAAAATCATTGGTGCGGGTCTGCCTGTCGGTGCGTTTGGCGGTAAACGTGAAATTATGAATTGCATCGCGCCGCTGGGTGGTGTTTATCAAGCTGGTACTTTGTCAGGTAATCCGCTCGCGATGCGTGCTGGGATTGCGATGTTGAAGCTCATTTCTGTCGATGGTTTTTATACGCAATTATCGACTAAACTTTCTTTATTATTGAATGGTTTAAAAGCTATCGCGGATGACGTTGGTATTCCGCTACAAGTCCAGCAAGCTGGCGGTATGTTTGGAATTTATTTTACCGATTCAAAAGATTTGTCGAGTTATGAAGCAATGACCAACTGCGATGTTGCTGCATTCCGTGAGTTCTTTCATGGCATGTTGAAACGTGGCGTTTATCTCGCGCCATCTGCATTTGAGGCTGGATTTATTTCGAGTAGTCATACGCAAGCTGATTTAGAAGAAACATTAGCAGCGGCGCAAGAAACGCTGACCGAAATGAAGGCGGGGATTAAGCAGTTTGTGGCAGAGGTTTGATGACATGAGCAATGAACTTGAAATTATTGATTTGATCGTCGGCGAGGGTAAAAGTTGCGTCAAAGGTGCGCTCATTACGGCGCAATATACGGGTTGGTTAGAAGATGGGACGGTGTTTGATTCATCTTATGATCGCGGTCAGCCGTTTCAATGTGTGATTGGCACAAGGCGCGTGATTCAAGGTTGGGATCAGGGCTTGATGGGGATGAAAGTGGGTGGTAAGCGCAAACTACTTGTGCCTGCACATTTGGGATATGGCGAGCGTCAAATGGGTAAGATTCCGCCTAACTCAAATTTAGTGTTTGAAATTGAGTTGTTGGAAGTGTTAACGCGGGATGATTGAAAGATAATAAATATGGTTCATTATGTTAACGCGTCTAACATCGAAATTTTGCCATTAAATGCTTAGGTGCACGAAGGATGTAGCAAATGAATCAATGGAGTATTCCAGATTGGCTAGAGAAAGAAGTCATAGAGCGTGACAAGATTTGTGTCTATTGTCGTAATGAGTTTCTTCCAGCAAGTGAATCAAAGAAGCAAATTGCTACTTGGGAGCATATCGTCAACGACGCAAGAATTGTCACCCGCGAGAATATTTCAAGGTCTTGTTTTTCATGCAACTCAAGTAAGGGAGCAAAAGAGCTTTCTGTATGGCTTGAATCTAAGTATTGCCAGAATAAGAGTATTAATAAATATAATGTTGCGCTAGTCATTCAACAAGCTCTGAAAAATCCACCAAAAGTGCCTGATTCCTTCTTCTGACAAAAAACTAAGCCCCCTTACCAATTTCCGCCTGTATCAATTCAAGATTACGTCTTGCCCGCTGCGTATCCGCATGATCATCACCCAATGCCAGAACTCGCGCTGCAAGAATATGCTTACCAATAGCTTCGGCTTTGATGAACTTATTTTGCTTGAAATAAATCAGTCCGAGATGACTTAATCCAGTGATGAATTCAGCATCATTCGACTGACAAATCGGCTTACGAATTTTTGAGGCAGCACTTAATTCAACTTCGGCATCTTCGAGTCGGTTCTGATTGGCATAGATAATTCCGAGACCATTACGACACGCAGCGATCTGAAGTTGATTGCGTGCGATTGCATCTGCACGTAGTTTTTCCTCATCCACTTGAGGACGATATTGGTCGCCATAGACGATATTGAGTTCATCGTAATTCGATGCAAGAGGAACATCTGATTGATCTTCTTCTTGCTGAATGGGTTGTCCAACAAGACTAACGGCATAATCTTCAAGTGTATTAATCGCCTGTAGATAAAGTGATTCAGCACGATCATAATGCTGGAGCATGCTTTCTTCAGTTGCGATATTTTTGAGAATATCAACTTTAAGTTCTGTGTTTTCAATTGGAATATAGTCGAGTAAAGCCATTGCCTCTGCAAAAAGCGGTTGAGCTTGTTCATGCTGTTCTTTGTCAATGAACAGTTTGGCAAGGTTATTTAAGGCACTGGCATAATTAACATAGTATTTCTCTGATTTGCTTATTTGATTCACTGCAGGTTTGTTTGCCGTTGAGGTCGTTGGCTGATTAATAGATGGGGTTACGATAGGGTTTGCGAGGATTTCGATAATGCGTCGGTAGAGCTTTTTAGCATGCTGAGTTTGTCCTAAGTTTGTATAAATATGTGCCAGGCTGTTAAGCGAATGACAGAGTGTATCTTGGGCCTGCTCTGGCGTCATTTCTCGATCAGGGTGTTCCTCTTGTATCGTGATCGCGCTTTTGAGCATGTCAATTGCTTGCGGATTGTTGCCGATGCGGCGATAAAATTCGCCTAAATCATTTTTAATCATGCCCATTTGGCTATGATCTTTCCCCAGTTTACTTTCACATAGCGCCAATGCTTGAGTGGCACCAGTAATTGCGGCATCAAGATCTCCGCGATTGAAACAAGCCATATATTCTGCACGCATGTCATGCAATTGTTGTATATCTTCAAATTTGATCGTCGATAGTGCCGCCGCTTTTTCACGCTCGGCTTTAGGTACTTCGACAATTTGAATGAGGGAGTGGCTTTTAGAGGCATCGACATAACCTATGATTAAGACGGCATCAAGTAACCACCACAGAGTCAGGATAATAATCAGAGGAAGATAGCCCTTACTGAGTCCGACTGACACGCCAAGTAGGAGCATCATCCAAGCTGTTTTAGTCTGGCTGAGATAAAAGCGATGTATGCCGAGCGCACCTAAGAAGAACCAAAGGATATAGGCGACTTTAATATTCTTTTCGTGATGCATATCCTTTGCTCCACATTCATTTCGTTGGTGATTTTGAATTATTAGCGAAAGTTGTTATTTTTTCTGAATTGAATATAAGTAATTTAGCACAAAGTTTTTAAAATGTGTTTATAGATTGAACTGGAGTCTTCCAGCCCAATCAGTAAAATGAATTTGTCGGTATTGAGTGTTTTGAGAGATTAATAGGCGCCCATAAAGTCACGCTTGCCGATCTCTACACCGTTATTGCGCAAGATGTCATAAGCTGTTGTCACATGAAAGAAAAATTGTGGCAAACCATAATTGAGCAAATAGGTTTCGCCAGTCAATTTTTTCTCTTTCGGCGTGCCAGCGCGAAGAACGATCTCTAATGTTTCTTTCCCATTAATTTGATCTGCTTTTAAGCCATCAAGTAACGTCAATACGTTCTTAATCCGAGTTTGCAGTTCAGCAAAGCTTTGTTCGCCGTCATCATAAGCAGGTACTTCAATACCCGCTAAACGTGAAGGCACGCTTTTGGCAAAATCTGTCGCAATCTGTACCTGACGAATCAGTGGAAACATGTCTGGGAATAAGCGAGATTGCAACAGCACATTAGGGTCGATTTTCTTATCGGTCGCATGCGCTTCAGCTATTTTCAGAACATCACTTAATGCAGTAATCATTTGCTTAAATACAGGAATTGAAGCGTTATACAACGTAGTCATAAGACATCCTTGGTTCAAAAAACGAGGGGGTAAATGTTGGAAAATATTCTACACAGATATCGCGCTAATGAACCAATTGATTCACATCTTCTTCAAAAGCTTGAGATGGGTTTTGAGTAGGCGAATCAAGTTCAGTTTGTTGAATCACAGGAATAGCTGTAATGGCTTCAATCCGCGCGGCAATCAAGGCTTCACCAATGCTCAAACCTTTTAAATTGCTGGGTAAATCTGCTGCACGAACTTTACGAACAGCGATAATTGCTGCACGTAAATAATCTGCTTGCGGATAGTCACGTGTTTCCAAGCCTAATCGACCACGCGCGTCGCACAAACAGGCTTGGATATATTCTTCAACGCGCTCTGGTTTACGCAGTACATCGATCCGTTGCAGTAGTCGCCACACTGTCCCTGGACGTAAATCGAGCACGCGATGACACATGAGATGTTCACGGCAAACGATCTCCGCAAGATCACGAAATGTACTCGGTACTTTGAGTCGATTACAGACTTCACGCACAGGTACAAGACCGCGTTCTTCATGTTGAACATGGCGTGGCCATTCATCATGAGGTGTTAATCCTTTGCCCAAATCATGCAATAAAGTGGCAAATCGTACTTGCGTGGAATAACCGTATTCGCATGAGCGCTGTAGCGCCATCATTGTATGTAGACCCGTATCAATTTCAGGATGATGCTGTGGACGTTGAGGAACGCCAAATAAAGCATCGAGTTCGGGCAATAATACTTTGAGCGCGCCGCAGTCACGTAGAACTTGAAAATAAACTTCGGCACGATCTTCGCCCAAAGCACGTTCGGTTTCTTTCCAGATGCGTTCAGGCGTCAAAGTGGCTAATTCACCACTTTCGGCAAGTTGCTGCATAAAAGCCATTGTTTCAGGTGCAACTGTAAAACCAAGTGGAGCATAGCGTGCAGCAAAACGCGCCGCGCGAAGCACGCGAAGCGGATCTTCTGCAAAAGCAGGGGAGACATGGCGTAACACGCGCGCCGATAAGTCTGCTTGACCATTAAAAGGATCAAACAGCGTGCCGTCATCAGCTTGTGCCATCGCATTTATCGTTAAATCGCGACGAATTAAATCTTCTTCAAGCGTCAACTCAGGCGAGGTGTAAAAAGTAAAACCACCATAACCAGTTCCTGATTTACGCTCAGTACGCGCCAATGCGTATTCTTCGTGCGTCTTAGGATGCAAAAACACGGGAAAATCTGAACCAACAGGCTTGAAACCTTGTTCAACCATTTGTTCAGGAGTACTGCCGACCACCACATAATCACGTTCAGTTATTGGGCGACCTAATAATGCATCCCGTACCGCTCCTCCAACTAAATAAATGTTCATGAAAATAGCCTCTATATAAAGAGAGCATGGTGCAGAATCTATTAATTAACAAGTAAAAAAAGGTATCAATTGTTGTGTTTTTAGCGCGAATAATGCGAATATAAATTTGCATTTAAAAATTAAATACACATTCAATGCTTACACGCGCTAGACAAATAAATCTAATTTAGGGCACCATTTAGCAGAATCGATCACTGCTTCAATTAAGTAAAAGATGGTATTGTCGCTCTTCATTTCAAATCCATAAGCTTATGCAAAGCAATATCGAGCTGCCAAGGAATATTATGCAAAGTACTAATGCTGAAACAGCATCAAAGCCTGAAACAGTATCTAAACCAGTAGCACCGTATTACCCACATGAAGAACTTGCAAACGCCACCAGTCATGGCTTGGGAATGCTTGCTGCAATCGTGGCAACTGTTTTTATGCTGATGAAAGCCTCGGCATCAACTTTGTCACATGTTCAGATTGCTGGGGTCGCTGTCTATGGTGTGAGCATGATTGTGCTGTTTTTAAGCTCAACGTTATACCACAGCGCAAAAAATGAAGTTCAAAAAACAATATTGAATCGTTTGGATCATTGTGCAATTTATTTACTCATTGCTGGCAGTTACACGCCATTCCTCATGATTACGTTGCACACGACTTTGGCAGATGTTTTATTAGTGACCATTTGGCTGCTTGCGGTTGCTGGAATTGTTTTTAAGATTTTTTATATTGATAAGTTCCCGCGTACTTCATTAGCAACTTATTTACTCATGGGTTGGCTGTCTATTTTTGCGATGTATCAGCTTTATCAAGTTGCGCCAATTCAATTACTTTATCTGCTCGTTGCGGGTGGTCTGAGCTACAGCATTGGTACAATTTTTTATGCGATCAATAAAATTCCATACAACCATGCGATTTGGCATATTTTTGTGTTAGCTGGTGCAGCATTACATTGTTTGGCAATTTGGATATATGTCATTCCTTAAACAAATCGATCCGCTTTAGCTTTTAGATAAAAATAAAGCGATTTCACAACAACCCAAGCTTACAGTACACTCACTCTATAGCATCACAATAACGGATTACGCAGTGCAAACTCTTCTTCACCCAGCGCTTCATAAACAACCTGATCAACTTCCTTATAGTTTCGCTAAGCGTCACGGTGTGCTGCTTAAGTTTGATGGCATGCAAACGATTATTGTTTTGCGCGAAAATGCACCTCTACCTGCATTAAACGAGGCGCGGCGGATGATTGGTGCTCCGTCTGCCTATCAAACCGTTTCTGATGAAGAATTTACGCGTTTACTTGCGGGTTCGTATTCACGCGATAGTGGTCAGTCACAGGAAGTCGCTGCGGGTTTGGAAGATCATCCAGATTTATTGAGTCTTGCTGATCAAGTTCCTGAAGCTGAAGATTTGATGGATCAGGAAGATGATGCGCCGATTATTCGTTTAATCAATGCCTTGTTGTCCGAAGCAATTCGTCTGAATGCGTCTGATATTCATATCGAATCATTTGAGAAAAAACTCTCTGTTCGATTGCGTGTTGATGGTCAACTCCGTGAAATTGTTCAACCGCGTCGCGAACTTGCACCACTTTTGGTTTCGCGTATTAAAGTGATGGCGCGTCTGGATATTGCAGAGAAACGCATTCCACAAGATGGACGTATTTCTTTGCGATTGGCGGGTCGGGAAGTGGATGTGCGGGTTTCAACCTTGCCATCAAGTCATGGTGAGCGTGTCGTCATGCGTTTGCTTGACAAGCAAGCTGGGCGATTGAATATGTCACTGCTTGGACTGATGGATGCTGATTACGAGCGTTTAACGCATTTGATTCATCGTCCGCACGGCATTATTTTGGTGACTGGCCCAACGGGTTCGGGGAAAACCACAACGCTTTACGCGGCACTTTCTGATCTGAATGATCAAACGCGGAACATTCTCACCGCTGAAGATCCAATCGAATATCAAATTGAAGGCATTGGTCAGACTCAGGTAAATACCAAGGTTGATATGACTTTCGCGCGTAGTTTACGTGCAATGTTGCGTCAAGATCCTGATGTGGTGATGGTCGGTGAGATTCGTGACTTAGAAACTGCGGAAATTGCGGTACAAGCGTCACTAACAGGTCATTTGGTGTTGTCTACGTTACACACGAACACCGCGATTGGTGCAGTGACACGTTTAAAAGATATGGGCATTGAGCCATTCTTGTTATCGAGTTCATTGATTGGTGTCGTTGCGCAGCGATTGGTGCGTACATTGTGTCCGCATTGCCATACTTGGCGCGAAGCTGATGATTATGAAGAGGCGTTATTTAGTCAGATTAAGCATAAACATCCGTTGCAGCTTCCTGTGCCAGTGGGTTGTGAGAAGTGCAATACATCTGGATTTTTAGGACGTACCGCGATTTATGAAGTCGTGCCTGTCGATGATGCGATGCGTCGTTTGATTCATAGCGAAGTTGCTGAACATGAATTAGAAAAATTAGCACGAACACTG
>JASLFQ010000097.1 GCA_030150595.1 Aquirhabdus sp. | reverse complement strand
TGTAACCCTTGTGGAAGTTTTTATTATTGTTCGTTCCGAGAATTTTAGGGCAAATTTCATTTAAAACATCAACTGTTGCGACTTCTTCTTGAGATGTTCCTTGCTCGTTTTCAACGACAACTTTGTTGCTGTTATCTTTGCTGGGGTGCGAGGCCGCGTAACTGGTCGTGATTAAAATAAGAGAAAGGCATGTCGCGGTCAGGGCGTTCGTTGTGAAATGAATACGATTCATACAGGGACTCTGTCATAAGCTGTGTTTGGTGTGCGCGTATTATGCGGTATTGTACCGAGCGATTTTAGAGGTTTTTGAACGACGGTTTGCATGAGTTTTGTAGGAATGAGTATTTTTAGTTTTCAGATTTAAGTTTTAATACAATTGTTTAATGAGAGTGTCCATTGAAAATATTAGTCAGTAATGATGATGGCGTGTTTGCGCCAGGTTTGTTGGCTTTAGTGAGCGCATTATCAACTATTGCGGAAGTCACTGTTGTCGCACCTGAGTCAGAGCGGAGTGGTGCTTCAAGTGCGCTCACATTGGATCGTCCATTACATCCAGTCCAGTTAGCGAATGGCTTTTGGGCGGTGAATGGTTTTCCAGCAGATTGTGTTTATGTCGGCTTAAATGGTTTATTCCAAGAGTCTTTTGATCTGGTGGTTAGCGGGATCAACGCAGGCGCAAATATGGGCGATGATGTCTTGTATTCGGGGACAATTGGTGCGGCATTTGAAGGGCGAGGGCTGGCACTTCCTGCGATCGCTGTTTCGCTGGTAGGTGTTCATGCCAAACAATACCGCGATGCCTCACATTTCAAAGTTGCCGCAGAGTGGGTACGTGATTTTGTGAAGCAAGGCGTACCACGTTTACCTGCAGGTCATCTTTTAAATATTAATATTCCCGATGTCACTGAACTAACGCGTGTTGAAGTAACTCGAATGGGCGTGCGCGATGTATCGCAACCTGTCCACACTGAGATTGATCCGCGGGGTCGTAAGATGTATTGGGTTGGAAAGTCGGGTGATCCACTGGGACAAGATCACATTGTGAATGATTCTGCGATGCATCCACTTAATAACCAATTTGAAGCGGATGCGACAGTACAGTTTCGTACAGATTTTGCTGCGTTAAATGATGATTTTGTGAGTATTACGCCGATTCGACTCGATGCAACTGGCTATTCTGCGCTAGTCGGTTTAAAAGAAACATTATTTTCACGCGATTGATATTGGCAGTATTAATGTTAATACGGTGATTGATCGATTTGATGAGTAAATCGCCGATAAAGCCATAAAGAGGATGAACGATTGTCGTATTTTAGTGCCCCAGATTCTTTGGTTTCGGCTTCTTCGTCTGAAGTCAAAAAAAGTTCCCTGATGAGTTCTGTTTTTGCGACAGCCACGTTGGTCGTGGTGACTGCAAGTTTTGTGGGATGTGCATCCGCACCAACGATTCGTTCGAGTCGTGCTGTAGTTGCTGTACCGACTTATTATATTGTCAAATCTGGCGATAGCTTAAGCAAAATTGCGAACCGTTATAATTTGGATTATCAAGATATTGCGCGTAGAAACCAGATTGGTAATGACTACGTAATTCAAGTCGGTCAACGTTTGCGCCTTGTGGGTGGCGGTGCATCTGTAGCAAGTGCACAACCTGTGGCAATTGCGCCGCAACAACCTTTAGTTGCACAGCCATTGAATGGTTCTCCTATAACCCCACCCGTGAATAGTGCTCCTACAATTAATCCCGTGACTGCACCTTTATCGAGTCAAGCGAATGCAGGATATGGCAATGCTTGGCGCTGGCCGACTGATAATGCGATTGCGCAAGATTTCGATTTGCGTCATCAGATTAAAGGCATTAGATTTGCAGGTAATGCAGGAGATCCAGTTCGAGCAGCGGCAGATGGTACGGTGATCTATGCGAATAATGGTTTACCTGAATATGGCAATTTGATTTTGATTCAGCATGCAAATGGTTATATTACCGCGTATGCACATAACCAGCGGTTGCTGGTTCAAGAAAAAACACGAGTCAGTGCAGGTCAACAAATTGCGGAAATGGGTTCTACAGGCACAAATCATGTGATGCTCGAGTTCCAAGTGCGATTAAATGGAAAACCAATGAATCCGAAGCTTGTGCTGCCATCGAGATGACATCATTAAAGGGTTAAGATTCTTAATCTGGTTTCTAAATCTGACATATAATTAGAACTCTATCGCGCATGATTCGATAAGTTGGATATTTAAAATATGCTAGACAGTTTACGTAGCATGGCAATTTTTGTCAGCGTAGTGGACAAGGGGTCGTTTAGTGGCGCGGCGCGTGACTTAGGTATCACGACCAGTGCTGTCAGTCAGCAAATTCGTATTTTAGAAAGTGAAGTTGGGACGATCTTATTGCATCGTTCGACGCGTAAATTGAGCCTCACTGAAGCCGGCAGTGTTTTTTATCAAAGCTGTAATGACATGGTACAGGCTGCCAAGCAGGGGCGTGTACGTATCAATGAGTTACGTGATGAACTGGTCGGTGATCTACGGATTGCAACGACGCCCGAGTTGGGACTCAATCATATATTACCTGCCTTATCGGGTTGGCTACAGGCGCATCCAGGTCTCAAAGTTCATTTTGAAGCGGATAATCGTTATATCGATTTGATCGATGAACGGATTGATATTGCTGTACGGTTGAGTCCTGGGCTTGCCGATTCCACATTGATTGCGAGACCGATGGCGCAAGCACGTTTGGTTTTGTGTGCATCGCCCGAATATTTAAACAGTCATCCAGTGATCAATACTCCCGCCGATTTGGAACAACACGAAAATATTGGTTTAACACTGAGTAAAGACAAAGACCCACAAGAGCGTCATTTGCATCATCGTGTGACGGGCGAGAAAAAAACCGTCCGTATGCAATCAAGGATTCAGACGAATAATGTGTTTTTGATGCGCTCGCTTGTTGCGAAAGGTCACGGGATTGGCGCGTTTATGTCAGTGGATATGCCGCAGGCGTTTATTGATGGTGAGTTGATTGAGGTGTTACCTGATTGGGAGTTACAACCCATTTATACCTTGTATGCCATTACGTTACGCCGCGAACAACCTCTCAAGGTGGTGCGTTGTATTGAGACTTTGATGCAGTATTTTAGTCAGGTGCCTTTGATTTGATGTTTATGTTTTAGAACTCTGATATAAAAATAGGGATGTCACATCATGAAAGGATTCGAGAGTATTTTTGAGCGCGCCGTCGAACGTAAAGGCGGAGAAGCAGCACTGAATGAGCTTTTACCTCGTGTTTTGAATCGTGATGAAATTGCATCAATTCCTGATTCACGCTTTCTATCGATGATGACAAAAGGCATCAATCAAGCGGGTTTTCATTGGCAAGTGATCGAAAATAAATGGCCTCAATTTGAAGAGGCTTTTTTCAATTTTGATGTTGAGAAATTGGCACACTTACCCGATACCGCATGGGATGCTTATTTGGTTGATCCGCGTGTTGTGCGGAATTGGCAGAAGATTGAAGCGGTTTATAAAAATGCTGTTTTTATGCGTGAGCTTGCCCAAGAGCATGGCAGCGCTGCACGTTTCTTTGCGGACTGGGATAATAATGATCAGTTTGGATTGACTCAATATTTGAAGAAGCATGGTAGTCGTCTTGGCGGCATGACTGGGGCATTGTTTCTACGTCGGATGGGTAAGGATATTTATCTGCTTAGTCGTGATGTGGTTTTGGCATTGCAACATGCGGGTTTAGAAATTGCGGATCAGCCAACGAGTTTAAAAGACCTTAAAGCGATTCAATCTTGTTTTGTGCAGTGGCATTTGGAAACTGATCTTCCTTATAGTCATTTGAGTAAGATTGCGGCGTATTCGGTGGGGGAGAATTATGGTGCGGAGTATATTTTGGAACGGATGGGCGAAGATTAGAAGTTATAGGTGGTGCAATGCGCTTGGGCTTATTGCACCCTACGCGGGCTTTGCTAAA
>JASLFQ010000056.1 GCA_030150595.1 Aquirhabdus sp. | reverse complement strand
GCGACTTCTCACCTGTGCTCTCGGTGTTCTCACATTACGAACTGGGGAATACCATTTCTCCGTTCCTGCTTTTGGATCATATTGGCCCCGGACATCTTCAACCTTTATCTCAACGCAAAGGGGTCAGTGATCATCCACATCGCGGTTTTGAGACCGTTACGATCGTTTATAAAGGTGAAATTGAGCACAAGGATTCAAAAGGTGGCGGAGGTATCATTCGGGCGGGTGACGTGCAATGGATGACTGCCGCAGCTGGCATTGTCCATCAAGAATTCTTCAGCGAAGCCTTTAGAGAGCAAGGCGGCTCTTTTGAAATGATTCAACTCTGGGTCAATCTGCCAGCGCGTGACAAGTTGAGCACGCCTAGCTATCAAAGTCTTGCCAGCGCAGACATACCCACAATTGAACTACCTAATGACATTGGCTCTGTCCGAGTGATTGCGGGTCAATTCAATGGCATCTCTGGCCCTGCCAAGACGCATACTCGTATCAATATCCTCGACGTCCATATCCGTGCGGGGCAATCCACAATATTCAATACCGAAGCTGGCGACACCGCGCTCGTGTACTTAGTGTCTGGTAAGCTTCAATTCGACACTGAGCAAATGGAAGCAGCGGGACTGGCGGTCATGAGCAGTAACGAAAGCGACATCGAAGTCGAGACCCTTGGAGACAGTCACTTTCTAGTATTGTCTGGAGAACCGATCAATGAGCCTATTTTTGGTCGCGGTCCTTTTATCATGAATACCTTTGAAGAAATTTTACAGGCCTTTGAAGATTCTAAAAATGGAAAACTTGGGTAGTCCGCTGAATATGCTTTGATAATTAAAAATGAGCGTAATGCTTGTCTCCTTCCCCATGAGGGGGAAGGTCGGGATGGGGGTGCTTTTGACTTTGAAATCAAAAGCATCCCCTACTAAATCTTCCCCTTCAAGGGGAAGACTTCAGAGCAAAAGCATTCAAAAAATACATTTCAATTATTAACGTAAACATAACCATAAAAAAACCGCCTATTCAAATAAGCGGTTTTTTTCATTTAAACAATCAATTCAATCTTAACGGCGAATACTTCGCGTACGACGTAATTGATGCAACACCGACACCAATAAATCAATCTCTTCTGTGGTGTTATAAAACGCCAATGAAGGACGAACGGTGGTTTCAACACCAAAGCGACGCAGAATCGGCTGTGCACAATGATGACCTGTTCGTACTGCAATGCCTTCTTTATTTAATGCTTTGCCAACTTCTTCATTGGAAAAACCGTCTAAAGTAAACGACATCACGCTGGCTTTTTCACGCGCAGTTCCGATCAAACGCAGACCAGAAACGCTGCTCAAGCCATGCTGACCAAACTCCAGCAAATCGTGCTCGTAGCGGGCAATATTATCTAAGCCAAGGCTTTCGACATATTCAATCGCCGCGCCCAATCCGACCACGTCGGCAATATTCCCCGTCCCAGCTTCAAACTTGTTTGGCGCAGGTTGGAAAATAATTTGCTCAAAGGTCACATCTTCGATCATATTGCCGCCGCCCTGCCAAGGCGGCATTTTGTCGAGCAGTTCAGCTTTGCCGTAGGCCACACCAATGCCTGTTGGGCCAAAAATCTTATGTCCCGAAAAGACAAAGAAATCGGCATCCAACGCCTGCACATCGACGCGTAAATGCGCCACCGATTGCGCACCATCAACCAGCACTTTCGCGCCAGCTTGATGTGCCAAAGCAATGATTTCAGCCACTGGCGTAATCGTACCGAGTGCATTGGAAACCTGTGTAATTGACACGATTTTGGTTCGGTCATTGAGTAACTTACGATACTCATCGAGACGAATTTGACCCGTATCGTCCACAGGAATCACACGCAGCTTCGCGCCGACCTGCTTAGCCAACTGAAACCACGGCACGATGTTGGCGTGATGCTCGAGATTGGAAACGATGATTTCATCACCCGCGCCAATATTCTGCACACCCCACGTTTTCGCAACCAAGTTAATCGCTTCGGTCGTGCCACGCACAAAGATCACTTCGCTTTCAGACTTCGCACCCAAGAAACGGGCAATCGTCTTGCGCGCATGCTCATACGCATCAGTCGCACGCGCCGCCAGCTCATGCGCAGCACGGTGAATGTTTGAGTTTTCGTGTTCGTAAAAATACGACACGCGCTCAATCACCGACTTCGGCTTATGTGTCGTCGCGGCATTATCAAACCAGACCAACGGACGACCATTGACGCGCTCCTGCAAAATCGGGAAATCCCGACGCACAGATTGCACATCAAACGGCTTATGCGCTGCACTCACAGGCACGATGCTGGTTGGTTTGTCTTGCCATGCTGAACCGCTACTTGGCACATCAAGGAAATAAAAACCTGATGAACTTGGCTGTGGTGCAGCACTTGGCGCTGCGCGATTGGACGTGCTGCCAGCCAATAATGCTTTCAACGAATCCGCACCCGGCAACCCAAACGACTGCGCAAATAATGCTTCATCAGGTACATCCGTCGGCGTAGCTTTTGATGTTGGTGCAGGCGCGCCGCCTTCATTTAAGAAGTAAAAAGGCGAAGCATCCACATCATTTCCACGACCAAATGCCGAACTTGGCGCAGAGCCAGCCACATTGGACGGCACACTTGGCGTCAGCGAGGTAAAATCAGATGTCGCCACAGGTGCAGGCACTTTGGCTGGTGCTGATGGCACATTTTCCCCCCCAACCACAGGCAACGATTCTGCTTTTTGTTCTGGCGAATCAGACCCAGTAGGCAAATGACCTTGTGAAACATCAGGATTCAAACCTTGACTGGTCGCAACCGCAGGCGCGCGCCCACCCAATGCAAGCAAAGGATCAACCGCTTGCGGCGGATGACTTGCGCCAGACCCTTGCAAGAAGTAAAACGGTGAATCATTACCGACAACACTTGGTGACGGCGAACCAGCCAAAACAGGCACACTCGGTGTCACGGTCGCAATTTCTGGCGTGACTGGCGAATAAGGCACTTGCGGTAAATTCGCACCACCAATCACAGGCAACGACGCCGTTTTCTTCTCGGGTGAATCGGGAAGATTAGGAATGTTGTGCGGCAACTCTGGATTCAGTCCACGACCCGTCGCCAGCGCAGGCGCACGTCCACCTAGCGCCAAATACGGATCAGCAGGTTGCGGCGGCGTTTCTGGCGCTTCAAAGTTAGGACGTTCGCCTGGTAGCGCTTGAAAAAGCGCGCTAGCAATCCGACTTAACGTTGCTTCATCAGGCAAGCCCGCAGCACGCGGATCAGGGGTTAAACCTGACACGCCGCTGGGTGCTGAACTTTGCAAATTACTTGTACTTGTCGGAATAGTCATGATATTTGCCAATCTCCACGTCTTCGAGAACCGCCAACGCATCTTCAGTCAGAACCGCCAGCGAGCAATACAACGAAATCAAATATGACGCGATTGCACTTCGGTTAATTCCCATAAAACGCACAGATAAGCCCGGAGCTTGTTCGCCAGCTAAACCGGGTTGGAACAGACCGACCACACCTTGACGCCTCTCACCCACACGGATCAGCAGAATCTTGGTTTTGCCATCTTCCACAGGGATTTTGTCCGATGGAATCAGTGGCAGACCACGCCAAGTAATGAACTGCGAACCAAACAAGCTGACTGTTGGTGGTGGAACGCCACGGCGGGTACATTCACGACCAAACGCTGTGATAGCAGCAGGATGTGCCAAGAAGAAACCGGGCTCTTTCCACACTTTACCAATCAAATCGTCCAAATCATCTGGTGTTGGTGCGCCAGTCAAAGTTGAAATACGTTGTGAATCAGCAACACTTGCCAATAGACCGTATTCTGGATTATTGATCAGTTCGCTTTCTTGGCGCTCTTTGATTGTTTCGATGGTCAAACGCAATTGTTCACGAATTTGATCATGTGGACTGCTATACAAATCCGAAACACGGGTGTGAACATCCAGAACAGTAGACACGCCACTCAGGAAATATTCGCGAGGATTGGTCTCATAATCAACGAAAGTCTGAGGCAGTTGCGACTCATCACGTTGCGTACACGCAATCTTAATCTCATCTGCATTGCTCACACGGTTGACGCGATAAATACCTGCTTCAACAGGTAACCATTGCAGTAAATGCACTAACCAACGCGGCGTAATCGTCGATAGTTGCGGGGCGGTTTTTGTAGCATTTGCAAGCTGGCGGGCGGCGGAATCGCCTAGCGCCTGCGCATGTGGTAAATCGTGTTCTTTCGCCATGACTGGCTCCTATTAGATTAAAAAACGCTTAACGAACTACTCTTCTAAAAAACTAAATCATAAAAAAAGACAAAGCTTCGCCGCTGTGGTGAGCGCCCTTTTTTTGGCGCTTCAACCCACATTCACTTTTCGATAAAACAGGCTTTAAATTTCGGCAACGATCAGAACGATCGCTGCCCTGTCAGATTACGTTTTTTGTTGCGATGCATCTTGCTGAGCGATATGACTATTCGGCGGCACACTCCGCGTCAACCACACATTCCCGCCAATGATCGAGCCTTTGCCAATCGTTACGCGCCCAAGAATCGTCGCGCCTGCATAAATCACGACATCATCTTCAACGATCGGATGCCGTGCATAATCTTTTTGCAACGTGCCATCTTCAGCAACTTCAAAGCGCTTTGCGCCCAACGTCACCGCTTGATATAAGCGCACGCGCTGACCAATGATTGCCGTCTCACCAATTACCACACCTGTGCCATGATCAATGAAAAATCCTTGATCAATTTGCGCGCCAGGATGGATATCAATGCCCGTCATTGAATGCGCCAACTCTGACACAATCCTCGCCAGCAAAGGCACACCGAGAATGTACAACTCATGCGCCAAACGATAATAGATAATCGCCTGAACACCTGGATAACACAGTAAAACTTCGTCTACGCTACGCGCGGCAGGATCGCCGTCATACGCTGCTTGTACATCCGTATCCAACAACCGCCGTACCTTCGGCAATGCTAATGAAAACGCACGAACCACTTCAATCGCATGCAGCTCAATCACTTCAGTCACAGGTTCAGCATTACTATCCACTTGCGTTGCCGATGCGCGATAACGTGCTTCGTAATACAATGCCAAACGGACTTGCTCATGTAGCGCATTCAGCGCCGAATCTAAGGTGTAACCAATGTAATAGTCTTCACCTTCTTGGCGTAAATCTGCAGGGCCCAACCGCATTGGAAATAATGCACCAGCCAGCGCCTCAATGATTTCACGCAAGGTCTCACGCGCAGGCAACTCGCGCCCACCAAATTCACGCGTACGCTTCTGCGACTCACGCCAGCGCGCACGCTCAGCGCGCAACTCACTGACAATGCGACCGAGCTGCCAATTTGGACTCTCGACATTTGCCTTATTACTGGCTGTTGGTTCTGTTGTCTGTAGTGCATGTGCTTGGTTTGCAACAAACAAAACTGGCTCGCTCATGCTCTTACTCCCTAACTATTTGGCTTAAGCCACTTTTCATCAGCCTAACTGATTCAGCCAATTTGCGCCAATGTCTCGTTCACATACCACCCCATCGCTATTGAAAACGTCAAGGCGAAAGCTAGTCCAAAATTAATCTTGCACCCAAGGCAAATCTGCAAATCGCCAGCCGCCTACCGCACCACGTTGCTGCTGTTCATTCAACTCGCCTTCGAAGCCTTCGAGAATATTATACGCCTGTGTGAATCCAGCATTGGCAGCCGCTTCAGCTGCAAGTGCCGAACGTTTTCCACTGCGGCATAGCAATACAATGAGCTGTTCTTTATTGCCTCTCAGCTTGATTTCTAATTCTTTAACGAACCGTGGATTGCGATTAAGCGATGTTCCTGTTGCCCATGCAACATGCTCACCTGCAGGCACATGGCCCACAAAATGGCGTTCTTCATTGCTACGCACATCGACCAAAACTGCAATACCAGACTCGACCAACGCCCACGCATCTTTAGGTGGAATGCCACCAACATAATTCACTTTCTCTTCAACAGCATAGTGCGCAGCGCGCTCCAAAATTTCTTGTATCTGAGCTGAACCTATCGTTGAATTAGCTGCGCTTTCCTGTGCAAGCTCTTTTAAATTAAAATCTTTTGATACGACCGCATTCATTTGATTCCACTCCCTCACAAACGCATCTGGTTGAACGATTCATCGCTCTTCAATTCAACATTCAAAATACGTCTAAGCTTTGATACTAGACATGCTAATCCTGATCTCTTATTTAAAGAAACAATAAAAATTAACTTAGTTATAATAAAAACAGATATTAAATACTGTTCACTCAATCTCTGATGAATCATTTTTTATTCAAATTTCCCGACAAAACTGTCACCAACCAATCTTGACTTTCAATGTCCCTCCGCTCAATCTAGAAGCATTCGCAACACATGAATAAAAACGAATTTGGTTGCACGCTTTTGGAGCAAACCACCATGACAGTGAGTGTCACCATCCTTGATAGTCCAGCTCAAATCGCTGCCGCGCTTGCTAAAGTTTCTATTTTCTCCAAACTACCGATCGAAGCATTACAACAACTTGCTCCTGCTGCCGAGCAGCTTCAACTCAGCACAGGCGATACGCTTTACAGTAAAGGCGATCAGCCACTTTATGTCTATATCGTGTGGCATGGTCGTTTGCGGGTCAACGTCAATGACCTCACCGTTGGCTATGTCGGTCGCTATCAACCCATCGGTGAAATGGCAGTAATTATCGGAGAACCTAGAAATACCAACGTCCACGCGGTCCGCGATACATTACTATTGAAATTCACTGCTCAAGTATTCCTAGATTTTGTCCAAACCAATGAGGCTTCTTTGCTCGACATCACCCTACTTGTCATCAATCGTGGTCGTAACGCCTATAATAAAAATGGACAAAATACAAAAATCGACAGTGGCGGCACACTTGCTGTGATTCCAGCGTCATCTGGCGTTTCAGCCATTCAACTTGCAGAATCTTTGGTCGAACATTTACACGGCTGGCCTGCGACACGATTGATTACAGCGGCGCATGTGGATGCCATATTCGGCAAAAATTTCGCCCAAACACCACTAAACAAAAGCCCAGAAGACCTGCAATTACGCGCCTGGCTTGCATCGCTAGAAGAACGACATAATTATGTATTGTACGCAGCAGATAACGATAGCGACCCATGGTCACTGCGTTGTTTGCATCAAGCTGATCGTATTCTCATCCTAGCGGAAGCAGCGCGTTTACCCGAAAATGTACCTGTACTCGATGCACTCCATGGCAATGGCCTGATTGTTCCAATTGAATTAGTTTTACTCCGATCGGAAGGCGACCCTTCACCACATACATTAGCATGGCGAGAAGAAACCCGCGCCCGCGCCCACTACTTTGTTCATCCATGGGCTCATGCAGATATTAGTGCTTTGGCGCGTCAAATCTCTGGGCAAGGTGTCGGACTGGTTTTAGGCGGCGGTGGCGCGCGCGGATTTGCTCATATTGGATTGATTCGCGCTTTAGAACAGTTGCAAATACCGATTGATATTGTCGGCGGCACCAGCATGGGCGCATTTGTTGCCGCGCTCGTTGCCTGTGGTTTTGACAGTGTGGAAATGACGCACATCGCCCATGAAACTTTCGTGGCGCGTAATTATCTGAATGATTATACCGTACCTAAGGTTTCTTTAATTCGCGGGGCACGTTTCCATAATCGTCTGCTCTCCGTATTTGGACAACGGCGCATTGAGGAACTACGCCGCACGTTTTATTGCATCTCGACCAATCTCACAACAGGCAATCCAATGATTCATGATCGCGGCACACTTGCGACGTGGGTTGGCACGAGTATGAGTGTTCCTGGGGTAGTACCGCCTGTGGCTTGGCATGGCGATTTGCTTTGTGATGGCGGAGTGGTGAATAACTTACCGACTGATGTCATGCATGGCTTAGAACGCGGCATTATTATTGCTAGTAATGTCAGTATGAATGGTGATATTGGCGCACCTGGCGCAGGTGAAGAAGAGCCAGATCAAATGGCTCTGCTCAATTGGAAGGGCACGAAGCGTGCACCAAACCTTTCCGAAATTTTAATGCGTACAGCAACGCTTGCCAGTGACACCACGATTCAACTGACGTCAATCTCAAATGCTGATATTTATATCCGCATGCCGATTGCAGATATCGGCATGTTTGACTGGCAACAGTTAGATGAACTCATTGAACGTGGTTATCAATATGCACTCGATATATTGACGCCAATTCGGGATACGTTACCGCGCTAACATCATGACATCATAACCTACGCCAAACGGCTCACCCGCTCAATAATGCCATATGATTCAAGATCATCATGAATTTGCGCAGCGGTTTCCTTGTCGAGCACACTCGTGTATTTATCCAAAATCTGGACACAGCGCAAATGCCACTCTATGGGTAAACGACGAACGACATCCAACGCCACGCCCCACTGCGACCGAAGCAAAGCAGCATAAGCAATATGTTCCAACACCTCATCGGGAAATATGAGAATCGCTTGTGCGATAACGCCTCGACCAGCTTCATCCATATGCGCCGCAAGCGTTAGCATGTCTTTCCATAACTCGCCGCGATTCGCAGCCTCTAAAATATGTTGCATCACTACAGGATCAAGTAATGCTGGATGATTGACCACTTTGCGCTGTACTTCAGGTGACAAACACGCAACAACAGGCAAAATATCTTCCCATAATCCATCTTCTTCTGCGGCACGAATCAATCCTTCAAGTACCTCGTCGCCTTGGCTTGCTGCAAGGTCACCTAACTCTCGCTTCATCGTGTCACTGACATTTACCACAAGCGACAAAAGTTTTGGCCACAAGGGTCGCCGACTCGGATCACTGACAATCAACATTGCACGTTGAATTCGCTCAAAAGGAAGAATATGAATTAAATGATCAATCCGCGCTCTTGAATCCACATGAAAGATAATTTCCAGCAAATCGCCTTCATCGGGAATGGATGCTGCAACATCACGGATCACCTGATCAGGCAGTAACCCTACAAACCGTCCAATGGTCATAAAGTCACGGCGCTGAAGCAGAACATTCGCAATCGCCTCAACTTGTTTAGAGGACAACAAGCGTACTAGTTCACGCGTCATCCGAGGGTCAAGCCCTTTCGCAATATCCGCCATAAACTCGGTGGGCACATGTTGCGCAATTGCGGCAGCACGCCATGCAGGTAATGCACCAGCAATCCGCGTCGCAATCAGTAGACCCAGCCAAAATCGAACCATAAGCACTGAAATCCAGATCGGCACCCAGCGTACCCACGCCGCAAACCATCGAAACAAGAGTTGTTGTTGGTCAAAGACTCTATCAATCATTGCTGTTCTAAAGTGACGTAAAGCTTCTGGTGGCACTTCTGCCAGAAATTTAATCTGCTCAAGCGGAACTTCTAACGCATCCGCGAGTTTCATGAGTTCAGCTTGGTTCGCTAATCGACTCATGATGGACTCCTTAAACGCCGTAACAGCAATGGGCGTAAAAATCGTGGAATCGCTTGATTCAGCTCATCACGCAGACGTGCATCTTCGCGCATGCAGATCAGTTCAACACGTGCCTTAAGCCACGAGAGTTGGTCTGTGGATAGATGAGAAAAAGCGGCTAAGCTCTGTGGTGGACGGTGCAACTCCGTCGCAAGTTGCTGTAAGGCTTGCTGCTCAGCAGTTAATATTTTCTTATCGCTGGTGTTTTGATTGCCAAGCGGGAGTTCGTTGACATGATCCATCATGTTGACCTCTCATTCATAATGACTTAAACCAGATTCGAGAATCAGACAAGAATTGGATAAGCATCTTGAGTATGCCACCATTTTTCATAGACTGTAATAGTGTTTTTTCAGCTCAGCACAATTAATAAAACATCTTTAATTAGAAATATCTAATCCTGTTTATTTCACAAAACTGCACTAACAATCCACCATGAAAATGATGGCATAATCAAACGGCCTCGCGGCCTTTTCTCAAGATCAAGGATTCCAAGCAAATATGGCCACGACGACTACCAGCACCCAGAAGAACTCTCATCCACACTATAAGCCGCTACTCTGGCTTGTGGCGATGGGTTTTTTTATGCAGGCACTCGACTCGACCATCGTTAATACTGCGCTCCCTGCGATGGCGCGTAGCCTAGGAGAAAGTCCGCTCCGCATGCAGTCCGTGGTCATTGCTTATATGCTGACCATGGCGATCGTCATTCCTGCAAGTGGCTGGTTGGCTGATCGATTAGGCACACGAAAAATCTTCTTCGCCGCAATTGTATTGTTTACCTTAGGTTCAATCCTTTGCGCAAGCTCGCCCAGTTTAAATATGCTGGTGATCTCACGTGTTGTGCAAGGTATCGGTGGCGCAATGTTATTGCCCGTTGGACGACTCACGATATTGCGCGCATTACCACGGTCTTTATTTTTGCCTGCAATGAGTTTTATTACGGTGCCTGGTTTGGTCGGTCCACTGATTGGTCCAACTTTGGGCGGTTGGTTAGTTGAAGCCGCGTCTTGGCATTGGATATTTCTGATTAATGTGCCTATTGGCATACTGGGTGCAATTGCCACATTGCGCTTTATGCCAGACTTGCGTAGTCCCGAGCAGATTTCTTTTGACATCACAGGATACTTGTTATTGACGAGTAGCATGGTTGGCTTGTCGATTGGACTTGATGGTCTCTCTGAAATGGGATTACCTCATGCTGTCATTGTGGTTCTACTGGTCTTCGCTTTTGCATCACTCTCTGCATATTGGCTCCATGCAGTACGCCGAGGCGATCAGGCATTGTTTAGCTTAAAGCTGTTTGCTGTACCTAGTTATCGCATTGGCGTTTTAGGCAATCTGTTTGCACGCATTGGCAGTGGAAGTATGCCTTTTCTGTTGCCGCTCCTATTGCAAATCAGCTTAGGACATACGCCTGCCGAAGCAGGCATGATGATGATTCCTGTAGCACTGTCTGCAATGTTGTCCAAGCAATTTACGACACCCTTAGTCCGTCGTTTTGGTTATCGCAAAGTCCTGGTCGTCAACACCGTATTGGTTGGATTAAGTATTGCCAGCTTTGCCTTAATGACAGCAAGCGAACCGACTTGGTTGCGGGTCATTCATATGGGCCTATTTGGCTTTTTTAATTCGATGCAATTTACTTGCATGAATACCCTGTCACTCAAAGACCTCGACGACAAACTCGCCAGTAGTGGCAATAGTCTGCTTTCTATGGTGATGATGCTTTCCATGAGTTTAGGCGTTGCAAGCGCAGCAGCAATCTTGGCTGGCTTTAGTGAGTTCATCGGTAGTACTGCACATGCTTTGGAAGCATTTCACTCAACCTTTGTCTGTGTTGGATTGATGACATCGGCAGCTGCTTGGATTTTTTGGCAGTTACCGCATGATGAACCAGTACGAGAAAAAAGAGATGTTGGACTGGTCGAGTAAGGGATTTATGACTAATCAGAACGTAAAAATATTAGTCATTTATCTTCATGTACAAATCCACAAAAATGCTAAAACAACAAAATAAAGTCTTTTAGTTCAATATATTAAATTAAGTTAATGATTCACCCAGAATCACTTAATGACGAATGGCTTATAGTTGCTCATTGTCAAATCCTTGCATTGCACATTTTATGCTTACTCAAAAAACCACTATAAAACTTTGTGCTCATTCAGCCCTTTCATGGCAATATTTTTGGATGATTGCCCCGTGTATGCTTGGACTTTCCGCTTGTAGTCTCGGCCCTGAATACAGCCGTCCGAATATCCCAACACCATCCGCTTGGATGGCACCACAAAATCAAAATGCTGCAGTATGGCCATCGTTAGAATGGTGGCATGGATTTGCATCGCCACAGCTCAATGCCCTCATGGACAAAGCGCAACATACCAATGATGACATTGGTGCTGCGATAGCACGCGTACAAGAAGCAGATGCACAGGCTCGAATTGCAGGTGCAGCGTTATTACCTGCAGTCGGCGTGAGCACAGCAGCAACCCATGAGCACGAACCTGTATCGGGTGGCGGTTTCAGCACCTACTCACAATACAATCCACTGCTGAGTGCAAGTTATCAACTCGACTTTTGGGGTAAGAATCGCGCAGCACGTGATGCAGCACTCGCGGCAGCTAAAGCCAGTCGTTATGATCGAGTAACAGTCGAATTAACTGTGATGTCGAGCGTTGCGACGTCGTATTTTCAGGCACTACAGTTACGAGATCGTATTCGTATTGCTGAAGAAAACTTGGTCAATGCCGAGCGTATTTTCAAAGGTCTACAGATCGAACAAAACGTCGGTACAGTTACCGCGCTCGATGTCGCCCAACAAGATACGACGGTTGCAACCTTAAGCGCAGCGATTCCACCACTCAAGCAACAACTTCGCCAAACGCTAGATGCCTTAGCGATCTTGACTGGACAGAATCCTGAAGATGTCAATCTACCCAGTGGATCATTGGCAGATTTAACCGAGCCTGTTGTGCAAGCGGGATTACCGTCTGAACTCCTTGCGCGACGACCTGATGTTTCCGAAGCAGAAGCTAATCTCATTGCGGCAAATGCCAATATCAAAGTTGCACGCGCATCCTTCTTTCCCAGTATTTCATTGACGGCAAATGGTGGCTTTATCAGTGGCGCATTGTCCACTGCACTCAGTCCAGCGAATCATGTGTTTGCACTGAGCGCGGGCATTACCCAACCTATTTTTGAAGGCGGGGCATTGCAGGGTCAATACGATTACAGCAAAGCGCGCTACGCTGAACTCTTGTCGGATTACCACAAATCAGTCATCAGCGCTTTTGGCAATGTCGAAGATGCTTTAGTCGCTTTACAACAAACTGCCGAGCAACAACAACGGCAACAAGCCAGTGCTGACAAAGCACGTCATGCCTATGATTTAGCCAATGCACAATTCCATGCAGGAACGATCAACATCCTCACCGTCTTAAATACAGAAAATGCGTTATTCACGGCCGAAGATACTTTGGCTCAAGTAAAACTATCCCACCTTCAAGCACTCATTCAGCTCTACAACGCGATGGGCGGTGGTTGGCAACAAGCAGAAAATCTAGGACAAACCCATGGATAATGTGACCCCAAAACCTCATCGCAAATTCAAGCTTAGCCAGACACGACTTGTCATGCTGGTTGCGGGGATCATTGTTGCCACCCTACTGATCTGGTTCTGGACATCGGGTAAAACCCACTCTGCAGATGTACAAACCGTCAAGCAGCAAGCGATCACCGTGAAAACGGCTGAAGTGACACGCACCAATATTCCACAATATCTGGAAGGATTGGGCACGGTACAGGCATTCAACACCGTTACTGTGACCACGCGTGTCGATGGACAATTGCAAAAAATCGGTTTTGTCGAAGGTCAAAATGTCAAAAAAGGCGATTTGCTCGCACAAATCGATCCACGTCCTAATCAAGCGGCACTTGAACTGGCGATTGCCACCAAAGGCAAAGATGAAGCGTTATTAGAAAATGCCAAACGCGATCTCAATCGTTATCTGATTTTGGAGCCGCAACAACTTGCCAGCAAACAAACATTGGATACGCAGCGCGCTCTGGTTGCTCAAGATGCAGCGCAAATCAAGGTCGATCAAGCCAGCATTGATAATGCACAAACGCAATTGGACTACACCACGATCACTTCGCCAATTGACGGTCGCACTGGCATACGTCAAGTTGATGTCGGCAATAACGTGCAGACGACGAGTACGACGGGCATTGTTGTCGTGACCCAAATGCAGCCAATTTCTCTGATTTTCACCTTGCCTGAAGATGCACTCACCCAGATCAATCAAGCATTGGCAAAAGGTCAAGTGGCCATTTCGGCACTTTCGCGGGATGATAAAACAGTGCTGGATCAAGGTACATTAGCTTTGGTTGATAACCAGATCGACCAAACCACAGGCACGATCAAGCTCAAAGCCACCTTTCCGAACGCTCACAATACGTTATGGCCTGGACAGTTCATCAACGCTCGTGTCTTACTCCAAGTGCAACAAAATGCCTTATCGATTCCCTCTGCCGCAGCACAACGCGGACCCGATGGCATCTTCACTTATGTTGTCCGACCTGATTCGACTGTTGAAGTGAGACCGCTCAAAACAGGTACAGAAAATAGCAACACCATCTTGGTCGAAAGCGGCCTGCAAGAAGGTGAGCACGTCGTGATCAGTAATCAATTTCGTCTGCAGCCTGATGCAAAAGTAAAAGTCAGTAATACCGAATCCAATACACAGCCAGCAACGTCAAAGGATGGTCAGTAATGAGTATTTCTGCACCATTCATTCACCGCCCAATCGCCACATCGCTATTGATGGCGGGGATCCTGCTGATTGGTTTGGTCGCATTTCCCATGTTGCCCGTCGCGCCATTACCGCAAGTGGACTTTCCAACGATTGTGGTCACCGCACAATTGCCGGGGGCAAGTCCAGAAACGATGGCTTCAGCGGTCGCACAACCGTTGGAGACTCAATTCGCCCAAATTGCTGGCGTCAGTCAGATGACTTCGACC
>JASLFQ010000052.1 GCA_030150595.1 Aquirhabdus sp. | reverse complement strand
TTCAAATTGTACAGCCTGATCAATCTATTCAACATGCACGCGCTTGCGGGATTGCCGAAGATGGTAGTTTACAGATCTCGACGGCAGGAGGAATAGAGCGTTTATATAGCGGTCAAGTGAGTGTGAAAGCAGAGTAAATCTGACCATGAGTGAACAAAAACCAGCCCCTGAGAACTCCAATCATCGAGCACTCGTAGGTCTGGTCTTTATGGTATTACTGGTTTTAGGTGGACTATTCTTGGTGCATATCTTAAGAAATGCATCCCAAGTACAAGATTGCGTGATGTCAGGGCGCACAAACTGCGCGCCGATTGATTCATCAGCCAGAGACTAAATAAACAGTTAAAAAACCTTACGCAACCATTGCTGGAACTAATTGCCCAGCTTCACTATCTTCAGGCAACATGCCAATATATTTGGCATAGATGACTGCTTCTTTGGCATCAATAAACTCATTCGTCGTTGGATGAATAAATCCCTGTTCGGTATCAAAAGGAGTCGGCGCTAAACCTTGTTTGTACAGGCTTTCATAAATTGCACTATATTCAGCAGGCATTGGTAGTGAATAAACCTTACCATCATGACGAATGGCAATTTTATCAATGCGCGGATACTTCACGATGTTGAGCACAGAACCATCTTTGCTCTCTCTGGTCAACAAATGATGGTGAGTCGACCAACTCGACAATGACCAAATCGATTGAATGTCTTTGATCTGATGCGCATCGGATTTAGAGGATTTACCCCAATACACGATATTCTCTTCAGGATTGAGAATGACATGCGTCGTGCCTTCTGGCCTTAATCGCCAATAACGATCATTAAATTGATCCAACGCGACCGTAGAAATATTCACCGCTTTGTCTTGGCTATACAGCAGTGTATTTACTGCCGTCATGCACTCTTCTAGTTCAAGCGAAATTTTCTTAATTTTCTCAACCAGTGCCGGCGTGGCTTTCACATGAACGTTATTCAGCACTTTGTTAACTAGAATTTTCTTACAAGCAATCAACTCATGCTTCGCTTTATATGCATCCAAATCACTATTAGACATATTATTTTCCCTAAAATATACGCAAGTTGAAGCGGGCTTTTTTTGAATCACTCAACATCATTCAAAGTATAGATGACATAGAGTAGATTGGAACGATTTCTCGTTTCTTTCAAGTGCAATTTGAATATTTTACTGGCACAACACGCACCAATTTATCGCATTCTCATTGCCATGCTTCACACTTAAACATCGTCATGAAATAAACTAAAATTATGAAAAATAAAACAATTTATAGCACTGCTAGATTTAAGTGCATTACAACCTAAAACTGCCCGCCCATTAATCACTCTTAATGAAGCAATGTTCGTACCAATGCACTATTTTGGTCATTGAATTTTCTTTTTGATGCACTGAATGTATGCAATTAGGCGATTTTTATCACTTACCCCGCTTCTGTCGCCAACTCCAGCCGTTGCTCTAATGCATGCAGCAGTTCTTGGCGAATTTCAGCCGCACTGACAACATCTTCACCATGAAAGCGCACCATCGGAATACCTGCGCTAATCAATGCTTTATCTTTCTTCAAATCCGCACGCTGACGAATTCGGTCTTCATGTGACCAATCATCTAGCTCAATCGCCACAAGAACACGCTGACCATCTTGATCGACGAGCACATAATCAACGCTCATCCGATTAATCCGATTAAACCAAAACTTCTCATCTTCCTCATCCGTACATTCAATCAAGCGTGACAAACCGACCTGAGAAAAAATGAGAAACTCAGGAACGGCTTGTTTCAACTGATGAAAGAATCGGACTTCAGCATCGGTCATAAAGACGCGTGGCATAAATGGCCAAACATCTAAATCATCACCGCGAACAGGTCTCACCTCTACTGTCTGATGACGACGCGAACCAGACAGTAGTAGGATGAAAAATAAAGTGAGTATTGCGATTAAGATGTAGGTGGTTGCCAATTAGATACCCATGCGCCTTTAACATTCAAGCTGCCATCTTGTTCAATTTTGTGCTTGATTGCTGATGCGGCAGCGGCATCTTTTTCAGGACCGATTAAAACACGAACGCCTTTGTTCGTAGAACTAGTGCGAACCTTATAACCTTTCGCGCGTAACTGAGCCACCATGGAATCCGCTTTAGCTTGTGACTCTGCCATCGCAACCTGCACCATCACTAGTGTTTTCGGCACAGCAGATGCTGCTGGCACAGCCGCAGTAGACGTAGACGTAGACGGATTATCATCGTCATCAAGTAATGCGCGAGCACGTGCCGCATCTTTCGCTTTTTGAGCATCTTGTGACGCAGTTGGCTTGCTATTATTCGTACTTGCTGCATTCAACTTATCTAGTTTAGCCTGAAGAATAGCCGCTTCTTTTTTGTTCTTTTCAACTTGAGCTTGTAAGGCTATGAGAGATGCCTTTTTCTCGTCTGAATCTGTCGTATTATCGCCACGCAGTCTTGCACGCTCAGCTTTTTCAGCTTGGAGGATTTTCAGCTTAGCGGTTTTCTCGTCATTCAACTTCGCTGTCGCAGCATCTAATTTGGC
The DNA here is from genome assembly GCA_030150595.1 of Aquirhabdus sp. Taxonomy (GTDB): domain Bacteria; phylum Pseudomonadota; class Gammaproteobacteria; order Pseudomonadales; family Moraxellaceae; genus Aquirhabdus. The sequence goes on along the minus strand of JASLFQ010000052.1, from coordinate 8,094 downwards.
TTGTTTCTCTTTCTCGATTTTTTCTTTTTGCTGCGCTACATCTGCATCATGTTTAGCCTGCTTTTCTTTAGCAAGCTTCTCTTGACGATCCTTTACCGCTTGTTCATGACGATCTTTTTCAACTTGCGCTTGAGTTTTTTCTGCTGCTTCACGATCGGCTTTTGCTTTTGCTGTACGGTCAACAGCTTGTGCAAGCGTGTTTTTCGCAGCGTTATTCTTTTCTTCGAGTTGCTGAACTCGTAACTGTGATTGTTCCGCCTTATCTTGATCTGCAAGCCGACGCTTTTGTGCTGCAGCTTGAGCTGGATCATCTGAGGCGACAATGTTTGCATCAGGTGCGGCAGGGTCAGTCGAATTCAGCGCATCATCTTTCGCACGCCGTGCGGCCAATCGAGCCGCTTGTTCTGCCGCGACACGACGAGCCGAATCTGCCTCGGCCTGTTGCTGACGTGCTAAAAACTCAGCTGTTTTTGCTTCTTGTTCAGCAACAGTCTTTTCTCTCATCTCATGCTGTGTTGCCAGCAATTTGCGCTCTGTATCAACATCGACAGCAAGCGGAGTCAACTGTACTGGTTGATCTGCACTTGGTGCATTATCAGCAACACTTTGATTACTAATACCGCCATTATCCGCTGTCCCATCTACAGGATGCGGGGCACTTAAGTGATGAGTAGGATCCAGATTCAGAGCTTTATCTACGGATGCGACTTGCGGCGTTGGGACACTTTTTGGTCCATTCCCTTGAAATAAGAAACTGGCAAGGAGCGCACTACCACCGAGCAGGATTATGCCGCCCATCCAGCGTTGTTGATTTGCACTCATGTTTGCAGCCTCCTACTCATGCTTATTGTTGATCTCAACCCAAACTTTATAAAAACTAAGCAATCTAAAAATTCGATGGCTCAACTTAAAATAACTTTTCTTCTTAAAACGATTCATCTTCCATCTGCATTTGCTGATAGACAGCCTCAAGCGTATAAAACGATCCCCAAGCCAGCATCAAATCATCATTTGCAGTCATCTGACTAGCACCTTCTAAAGCTTCACCAACGCTAGAATAAAATGTCACTTTGACATCTTTCAATGCGGCTTTCAGTTGGATCAAGGATGCTGCACGTGGTACGTCTAACGGCGCAACATGCCAATGCGAAATGCTATCTCGCGCCATCTCGACAACAGAATCGATATCTTTGTCAGCGAGCATAGAGAATATAGCATGAATTTGGTGTGTTACATGTTTTTTGCGATAAGCAAAAAGCTGTTCTAATAAAAAATGTACGCCGTGCGGATTATGCGCAACATCGGCAATTAAACGCTTACCATGATATAAACGCTGTTCAAAACGACCAGCAAGTTTAGCATTTTTAATACCTTGCACAATCGCATTCATTTTAATCGGAATTGGACTTGCAAGAATCGCTGTCACCGCCGTGCTCACATTGGTCAATGCCAAAGGTGCATTGGGTAATTCAAATGTACACACAGTATTGGAATAAAGATTAGTATGGGCATTATTTTCATGCGTTACATGTACAGACTGCACGTCATTTTCAGTCGCCATATTTTGCCAAAAGAAATCCTGACCCAGCTGATAAATCGGACAACTCAAAGATTTCGCATGCAATCGTACACTGTTTGGCATATCCGCATCGCCAAAGATCAATGGAATATTGGGACGAAGAATTCCAGCTTTCTCAAACCCAATCGCTTCACGATTGTCGCCAAGCCACTCGACATGATCAATGCCAATATTAGTGATCACAGCAACGGTCGGATCGATTAAATTGACGACATCTAAGCGCCCACCCAAACCGACTTCCAACACCCAGACATCGCATTGCTGTTGTTTGAAAATCACAAATGCGGCAAGGGTCGTCGCTTCAAAGAACGATAACGTCAACTCACGCGCCTGCCTTGCCGATTCCACTTCGACAAAAGCATTGATCAGAATTTGAGTATCGACAGACACGCCGCCTAAGCGGATGCGTTCATTGAAATATTGAATATGCGGCGACTGATATAGACCAACACGTAACCCTGCGGCTTGATAAATCGCCGCGATCACGGTTGTAGTTGAACCTTTGCCATTGGTTCCTGCGACCGTAATCACAGGGACTTGCGGATGTAAAATTGCTAAATATTCAGCGACAGGACGAACGCGTTCAAGCCCTATATCAATGGCAGTGGCATGAATACTTTGCCAATATTCCAGCCACTCATCTAAAGAACTCTGCGCATTCAGTTGTGATATAGAAAGCTGACTCATCAAATCAGGCAGCAATGTTCAACAGTTTATTGAGCAAGCGTTCAATCGTGGTTTTCATATCACGACGATGCACAATCTGATCAACCACACCATGATCCAGCAAATATTCAGCACGCTGGAAAGGCTCTTGCAGGACTTCACGCACGGTTTGCTCAATGACACGTTTACCCGCAAAACCGATCATCGCTTTCGGTTCAGATATATGAATATCACCCAACATCGCCAATGATGCTGTCACACCGCCATAGACTGGATGTGTTAGCACCACAATGTAAGGGATACCCGCTTCTTTTAAGCGTTGAATTGCAGCAGCAGTACGCGCCATTTGCATAAGAGACAACAAACCCTCTTGCATGCGAGCACCACCTGACGCCGCAAAACAAACCAAAGGCTGACGAGCTTTCAGTGCTGTTTCTGCTGCCAATACAAAGCGGTCACCAACAACCGACCCCATTGATCCGCCTAAGAAATCAAACTCAAAAGCACATGCCACGAGAGACAATTTATTCAATTGGCCTTGCATCACAATAAGCGCTTCACTTTCGCCTGTTTTCTTTTGCATAGCTTTCATGCGATCAGGATACGGCTGACTATCGACGAAATGCAGCGGATCGCCAGCAACAAACTCTTGACCCAACTCTGTATCCACCTGATCAAAAAGTGTTTCCAAACGCATGCGCGCCGACATTTTCAAATGCTCGTCGCAATGTGGACAAACATACAATAGTTCAAACAAACGACTTTTCGCGATTTCATCGCCACATGCAGGGCATGTCACCACAGGAACATTGTCGCGCGGCGGTGTCGCAACTGCTTTCTTTGCGATCGTTGGAACCGCACGATGCTGCCAATTTACATTCGTTGTATCTGAAGCTACGCTGCTTGTTGTCATGCTAAATCATCCTATTGAAGGTCATCCAATGCCTTTCTGAGTTCATGTATTTTTGCAATAATTTTGCTTTGAGCTTCATTCACATCATATTCAGCAAAAGAGCGAACCAGTGCCGTACCGACAATCACACCATCTGCCGCCGCACCAACCGCCTGTGCTGTTTGACGATCATGAATACCAAAACCAACGCCAATGGGTAAATCAGTTTTCTGCTTAATTGCATTGATACGTGCAGCCACTTCAACGGTATCCAGCGCCGATGAACCAGTCACACCTTTCAGCGATACGTAATACACATAGCCACGCGCTGCCTTCACAACATGTTTAATACGTGCATCAGTCGTCGTTGGTGCAAGCAAGAATATCGGATCAATGTTGTGCTTTGCTAAAACCTCATCTAATTCGCCTGCCTCTTCAGGTGGCAAATCAACGAGTAGCAAACCATCAACACCCGCGCTTGAAGCACGCGCCGCAAATGCTTCATATCCAATAATTTCAATTGGATTCAAATAACCCATCAATACGATTGGCGTTGTGCTGTCATTTTTACGGAACTCGGCGACCATATCAATGGCATGAAACGTACTTGTTCCACCCGCGAGTGCGCGCTCTGCTGCCAACGCAATCACAGGTCCATCCGCCATTGGATCAGAAAATGGTAAACCTAATTCAATTAAATCCGCACCCGCCGCAACCATCGCATGTAGCAGAGGTACAGTCACAGAAGGATTTGGATCACCTGCCATAATATATGGAATCAAGGCCTTACGATTATTCGACTTTAATGTCGCAAAACAAGCTGCTATACGAGACATCGCTTTTATTCCTATCAATTCTTTAAATAACTATATTTTAGCCAATCAATTTATCTCGCTTTGAAGTCTTCCTCATTAGGGGGAAGATTTAGAAGGGGGTGGCTTTGTTTCTACTTTAAAACCACCCCTTTCCCAGCCTTCCCCCTGAAGGGGAAGGAGTCACAAGCAAATCTTAAGTAATGACAATGCCATCCATCTTCGCGACCGTCAGCAAGTCTTTATCACCACGACCAGACAGGCAGACGACAATCGATTGATCAGGTGACATGGTTGGCGCAAGTTTTTTCACATATGCAATTGCATGGCTACTTTCAAGCGCTGGAATGATGCCTTCGATGAGTGTCAAATCACGGAAGCCTTGCAATGCCTCAGCATCATCAATCGGCACATATTCCACACGACCGACATCCTTTAAGAAACTATGTTCTGGCCCTACGCCTGGATAATCCAAACCTGCAGAAATCGAATGTGTTTCAATGATTTGACCTTCATCATCACTCATCAGATAAGTACGATTACCATGCAAAACACCAATGCGACCTGCATTCAACGGCGCGGAATGTTTCCCTGTCTCAATGCCATAACCTGATGCTTCAACGCCATACATCTTGACGGCTTTATCATTCAAGAATGGATAAAACAGTCCGATTGCATTAGAACCGCCGCCCACACATGCGACTAATGCATCAGGCAGCTTGCCAATTTGTTTAAGACTTTGCTCACGCGCTTCACGACCAATGATTGATTGGAAATCACGTACCAACATCGGATACGGATGCGGCCCCGCCACAGTACCAATGATGTAGTACGTCGTATCAACGTTAGTCACCCAATCACGCATTGCCTCATTCATCGCATCTTTCAAAGTGCGCGAACCGCTGGTGACCGCAACAACTCTTGCACCGAGCAACTTCATCCGATAAACGTTCATCGATTGACGATGCACATCATCATCACCCATGAAAATCACACACTCCATGCCCAGACGCGCAGCAATCGTCGCTGTCGCTACGCCATGCTGACCTGCGCCTGTTTCCGCGATGATGCGTGTTTTACCTGACAGCTTCGCCAACAAAGCTTGACCAATAGTGTTATTCACTTTGTGCGCGCCTGTATGATTCAGGTCTTCACGCTTCAAATAAATCTGCGCACCGCCCAATTCACGGCTTAAACGCTCTGCATGATAAAGCGGTGACGGACGACCGACAAAATGCGCCAAGTCATAATCAAATGCCTTGAGAAATTCAGGATCATTTTTCATGCGGTTATATAAAGCTTCAAGATCTTCGAGCGCAGCCATCAGTGTCTCTGACACAAAACGGCCACCATGCACGCCGAAATGACCTTTATTATCAGGATACTGGGTAAAATCAATACTACTAAAATCAACGTCTTTTAAAGCTTCTTTGATCTGTGCTTTTGAATCAATGCTACTCATTACTTACTCCGCTTATTTCTTACAAATTTGGTTTTTAAAATCATGTTTAAAATCTATTTTAAAACGGCTTAATGCGCCGACTTTGTGGCTGCAATAAACCGCTGTATCAATGTCTCGTCTTTAATGCCTTTTGCACTTTCAACGCCACCACTGACATCAACCGCAAATGGCTGAGTTTGGCGAATTGCCTCGGCGACATTATCAGGCGTTAGTCCACCTGCAAGAATCAAAGGACATTGACGTTCACTATTCGGGAATTGCTCAAACTGAGGAAACCTTCGCCAATCAAACGCATGCCCAGTACCACCAAATAAATCAGGATGCCACGCATCGAGCAAAATGCCACTCGCGCCAACGGCTCGGTAACTTTTAATGATCGGATTGATATCGACATCAGGTTTCATTTGCACGGCTTTAATCCAGCGTTTAGCTGTTAATGCCGCCAAGTGCTGACATTGTTCTGGCGTTTCATTACCATGAAACTGCAAAAGATCGAGTCGAACCGTTTTTAATATTTCTAATAATTCGGTTTCATTCACATCAACAAACAAACCAACGGGCTGCACAAACGGCGGCACAAATTCAAGTAATTTGGCGACTTGCTCTGCGGTAATTGCACGTGGGCTTGGCGGATAAAAGACAAAGCCAACCGCATCCGCGCCAGCTTGAACAGCGGCTTGAACGTCTTGAGAGCGCGTCAATCCACAGATTTTGACCCGTGTGCGCGTGGCAGGATGAGCAGAATTAGACAACGGAATCTCTTCATCATGAATAAATTGATAAGTGCCGTATTCTAGCGCAAGTTTAGACTGAAAGTGGTCGCAAATCTTCGTAGAAACAACATATCAATGCACCTAAGCACTCAGCAAAAATACAAAGCAGTTACATCTTGGTTACATTACGGATATACTTGCCGCGTTCTGAGCATTCATTTTTATGATTCGGAATCGAGATTCATGACCCACAGAATCTGATTCAACGAATGGGAAGCTGGTTGAAGCCAGCACTGCACCCCGCAACGGTAATTGATTTATTGCATAAATCATCAGTCCGGATACCAATCTCAGGCATTTTCCCACCCACACGCTCACGGGGCTTGAGTGTTAGGAGCTGCTATGTCTATTCTACGATCACGTTCGTTTTTACCTAATTTATTAACACTTTCTGTTCTATCCGTACTTCACACTGCGTATGCAGATACATCAGCGCCAGCTGATGTGGATAACCAACTCCCTGTCACTGTTGTGACTGCAAGTCGTTTACCTGAAGCGATCAATATTGTTCCAGCCAGCATCTCGGTAATCACACAAGACCAAATTCAACAGTCGCCAAGCAATGAACTGTCAAATCTATTGCGCCAAGATCCTGCGCTGAACATCGTTGAGTCTGGTGGTTATGGTCAGCAAACCTCTTTGTTTACACGTGGGACTAATAGCAATCAGACATTAGTTCTCTTAGATGGTGCCCGCTTAAATAATGCATCTTCATCAGCTGCCAGTATCAACTTCTTGGATACCAGTGATCTCAGTCAGATTGAAATCCTAAAAGGTCCTGCATCAGTTCAATATGGAACGGATGCCATCGGCGGCGTTGTACAGCTCATTACTGATAAACCCACTAAACAAAACTTCTTTACCACATTTGAAGGTGGTAACGATTACTTATATAAAACGATTGTAGGCGCTGATTTGGTTCAAAATGATGCGTACTTACAAGTTCGCGGTCAGGCTATGGGCACGGATGGTTCAAACGTCACGACCATTGCGCCACAAAAATCTGGCTACGGTCAAGACGGATATTCGGTCAAAGGCGGGATTGATAATGATCAATATGCCCTCTCTCTTGAAGCGCTAGGCAATCAGGGTAAATCAGACTACGTAGGTTATGATTACCAAACCCCTCTCTCTGAAGATTTTGCTAATCGCCTGCTCAACTTAAAAGGTCGCTATACGATTACCCCTGATCTGAATATCAATCTGCGCCTTTCACAGTTTATTGATAATCTGAATCAAAACGACTCGACTGACTATGTACATAGCGACCAAAGAGAGGCGGATGTTAATGTACGCTGGAACTTTACCTCACATCAAAATATCTTGTTTGGCATTACCAGCAGCGATTCTGAAGCAAAAGCTCTCAGTACAGATTACTTAGGCAATCAAACCAGCTTCAATCACAACGTCCAATCCACAGGCTATTATTTACAACACCAATATCAAGATGCGATTTTTAGTACACAGGCTGGCGTTCGCGTCGAAGATAATGATAAGTTTGGTACGCATACCGTAGGTCAACTCTCAGGTCGTATGCAAGTGCTACCTACAACCAGCATTTATGCCAACATCGGTACTGCCTTCCGTGCACCTAATGCCTTTGAGCTTTATAGCACTGAATATACCATCAGCAATCCCAACCTGAAACCTGAAGAAAGTACCTCGTATGAAATTGGTATTAATCAACAAATTATTAAAGGGTTGAGTGCTAACCTTTCGGTCTATCGTACCAATGTGACCAACATGATTGACAGCATCTACAATCCAGTCACCTTTGAATCTCAATACCAGAATGTTGCTAAAACTCAACTGACTGGCGGCGAGGCTGGGTTAAAGTGGAGCTTTGAGGGCGGGTGGTTCACGAACCTTGGCTACGGTTATGTTCAACCTCTTGCAGAAGGTCAAAATGG
>JASLFQ010000033.1 GCA_030150595.1 Aquirhabdus sp. | reverse complement strand
CAACCAATGATCCGACATTGCTATTTACCAATGCAGGTATGAATCAGTTTAAAGATACTTTCCTTGGACTCGACCCACGTGAATATGTGCGTGCAACCTCAAGCCAAAAATGCGTACGCGCAGGCGGCAAGCACAACGACTTAGATAATGTTGGCTATACCGCACGTCATCATACTTTCTTTGAAATGCTGGGTAACTTCTCCTTCGGTGATTACTTCAAAAAAGACGCCATTGCCTTTGCATGGGAATTTCTAACCAGCCCAAGCTGGATGAACATTCCAAAAGATCGTCTATATGTCACGATTTACGCAACTGATGACGAAGCATTTGGTTACTGGAACAAAGATATTGGTTTAGATGCATCACGCATCATTCGCATTGGTGATAACAAAGGCGCTGCATACGCATCAGATAATTTCTGGGCAATGGGCGATACAGGCCCATGCGGCCCATGCACTGAAATTTTTTACGATCATGGTGCTGAAATTGCTGGCGGTTTGCCAGGTACGCCAGAAGAAGATGGCGACCGTTTCATTGAAATTTGGAACTGCGTCTTTATGCAGTTTAACCGTCAAAAAGACGGCACAATGCAACCGCTTCCTGCGCCTAGCGTCGATACAGGCATGGGTTTAGAGCGTATTAGTGCGGTCATGCAGCATGTTCATGCCAACTATGAAATCGACTTATTCCAACATTTGATTCAATCTGCTTGCAAAATCATTGGCATCGAAGACGAAGGTCAACCTTCCCTACGTGTTGTTGCCGATCATGCCCGTTCGTGCTCATTCCTCATTGCAGATGGCGTAAATCCAAGTAATGAAGGTCGTGGCTATGTACTGCGCCGAATCATTCGCCGTGCTGTGCGTCATGGCAATAAACTCGGTGCAACAGGCGCATTCTTCTATCAGATGGTACAGCCACTGATCGATGTTATGGGTGAAGCGTATCCAGAGTTAGTGACACGCCGCGAAGCGATTGAAACGGCTTTACGCAAAGAAGAAGAACAATTTGCTCGCACACTTGAACAAGGCTTAAAACTACTTGAAGCTGAATTGCCAAATGTAAAAGGCAATGTAATTGATGGCGAAGTGGCATTCAAACTTTATGATACTTACGGCTTCCCTGTCGATTTAACAGCGGATATTGCACGCGAACGTGGTCTAACGGTTGATCAAGCTGGCTTTGAAGCTGCGATGGATGAACAACGTCGCCGCGCACGCGATGCAGGTAAGTTTACGGTCGATTACAACAGCTTTGTGAAAGTTGATAGCGCCACTCAATTTGATGGTTATGACGCGACAACTGGTTCTGGTCAGATCATCGCGTTATACAAAGATGGTCAACCTGTAGATGGCCTCAGTGAAGGCGATGAAGGCTTTATTGTTCTCAATCAAACGCCGTTTTATGCTGAATCAGGTGGTCAGATTGGTGATACAGGGACTTTGACTGGCTTGGATGGTATTTTTGAAGTTCAAGATACCAAAAAATCGGGTAATGCGATTGTTCACCAAGGCGTGGTCACGATGGGTAAAATCCAATCGAACCAAACTGTAGAAGCAGAAGTTAAGCAGGATTTACGCGCTGCGATTTCACGCAATCACTCTGCGACGCATTTATTGCACGCTGCACTGCGTAAAGTATTAGGCGAACATGTTACTCAAAAAGGTTCTTTGGTGAGCGCTGATCTGCTCCGTTTTGACTTTGCTAATGACCAACCTGTGACACCAGACCAAATCAATGAAGTTGAACGTTTGGTCGCTCAACAAATTATCGCTAACTCTGCAGTTGAAACTGAAGAAATGAGCATGGCGGATGCCAAAACCAAAGGCGCTATGATGCTCTTTGGTGAAAAATACGGCGATGAAGTTCGTGTTCTGGCTATGGGTAATAAAACCAACGATCAATACTTCTCAGTTGAGCTCTGTGGCGGAATTCACGTGCAACGTACTGGCGATATTGGGCTACTGAAAATTATCAGTGAAGGTGGTATTGCGGCGGGTATTCGTCGTATCGAAGCGGTGACTGGTTTAAATGCACTCCATTTCATCCAAACGGGTGAACGTCAATTGGTGCAAATTGCTGGATTGACCAAAACTGCTCGAGATAAAACTTTTGAGAAAGTTCATGCACTATCAGACCGCAATCGTGATTTAGAGAAGCACATCGATCATCTGAATCAAAAACTTGCGAATGCTGAAAGTATTGAACTGGTCACTCAAGCACGCTGGGTGAATGGTACACAGCTCTTAGTTGCTACTCTTGAAAACATTGACAGCAAACATCTGCGTACACTGCTTGATAGTGTCAAATCTCGTTTGCCTGAAAGTGTGATTGTATTGGGTTCAACGGAAGGTGATAAAGTGAATCTACTCGCTTCTGTCTCACCATCGCAAACTGGAAAAATTAAAGCAGGTGAGATTATTAGTCATCTGTCAGGATTAGTCGGCGGTAAAGGCGGTGGCAGACCTGACTTTGCCCAAGGTGGCGCACCGCTTATCCCTGAATTCGCACAAATTATGCAAGACATTCCAGAATGGATTGAATCAAAGTTAGCTTAAGAATTTAAGCCTAATACTTTGTTATAGAAATGAAAGCTCTTTGTTTGGATTGTTATTGAAAGATAATAGCCTAAGCAACGAATGATTTAAAACTGATTGAACCGTAAGGAAAAATAGAAGCAAATGGCACTTATCGTCCAAAAATACGGCGGCACTTCAATGGGCACGCCTGAGCGTATTCTTAATGTTTCACGCCGTGTGAAGCGCTGGCATGACCAAGGTCATCAAGTGGTTGTTGTGGTTTCCGCAATGAGCGGCGAAACCAACCGTTTGATTGGACTTGCCAAAGCAATTAGCGCCAACCCAGATCCTCGCGAACTGGATCAAATGTTGGCGACTGGTGAACAAGTCACGATTGCGATGTTGGCAATGTCACTGAAAAGTATTGGTTTAAACGCCAAATCATATACTGGCGGACAAGTTGTTATTCGCACAGATAGTTCATTTAACAAAGCGCGCATTCAGTCAATCGATGAAGCTGCTGTTCGTAAAGATCTTGACGAAGGCTCTGTCGTTATTGTTGCAGGCTTCCAAGGTGTGGACGATTTCGGTAACGTAACAACGCTAGGTCGCGGCGGTTCAGACACCACTGGTGTTGCGATGGCGGCGGCTCTAAAAGCAGACGAATGCCAAATTTACACCGACGTGGATGGTGTATACACCACTGACCCACGTGTTGCACCTAAGGCAAAGAAATTAGATCGCATTACTTTCGAAGAAATGCTGGAAATGGCAAGTTTAGGCTCGAAGGTATTACAAATTCGCTCAGTCGAATTTGCTGGTAAATACCAAGTGCCACTGCGCGTGTTATCGAGTTTTGATAACGAGAATGACGGCGCATACGACGATGAATTTAAAAACA
>JASLFQ010000223.1 GCA_030150595.1 Aquirhabdus sp. | reverse complement strand
TTCACGCTCAGATAAATCTTGTTGGCTGAATGAAAATAGCTTCATCTCGCCTGAGCCAATCCATAATCCAGAAATACAAACGATTTCATGGAACGGTAAACGCGGAAAATCCGTGCTGCCATCGTAGCGACCAAACGCCTCACTACGGCGTAAATGCGACAAGGCTTGTAGCGCTTCATCCGTAGGCAAATCCAAGCCGTTCATACGCTGACCAGCCTTTACATCGGTCACGCTTTCAATATCAAACACCAAAATCGGCTGGTTCATCTTGCACTTTCCTTGTTAGTTATTTGACCGTCATGATTTGATTTCAAGTAAACCCATTTAGCTCAACAGTTGAAGCCGTTTCCCACAAAATGGACAAAAACTTATCTTTAGTGCCGAACTTGAGATCAGTTCACCTACAGATTCGGCCTCTCCAGCACGGACATCCTGATCAATCGCAAAGGAACTCTGCCTGAGCATCCAAATATCTTCGTCAAAAACCACTTCCACCATAAAGGCTGCGTTGTCACGGAAATCTTGGATGAATCGACAAATATGATCCACGATACTCTCCATTTTGGAAAAATCTTTACTCAATCAACTACAGAATACAAACCTGTTGAAAGATAACGGTCGCCACGATCACAAATAATGCAAGCAATCACCGCATGTGGATTTTCTTCTGCCACTTTAATTGCCGCCCAAGCTGCACCGCCTGACGAAACACCCGCAAAAATGCCTTCGATACGTGCCAATTGACGCATGGTTTTTTCCGCATCAATCTGCTGAATATCCATCGTTCTATCAACTAATTCTGGTTTAAAAATCGTCGGTAAATATTCCGTCGGCCAACGACGAATTCCCGCGATACTCGCACCATCAGCAGGCTGCAAGCCAATAATTTGAATATTAGGATTCTGCTCTTTTAGATAACGCGCCACGCCCATGATCGTGCCCGTCGTGCCCATTGAACTAATGAAATGGGTAATCTTACCTTCGGTTTGACGCCACAATTCTGGACCTGTGGTTTTATAGTGCGCATCCGAATTATCAGGATTGCCGAACTGATTCAGCACACGACCCTTACCTTCCGCTTGCATTTGCAACGCCAGATCACGCGCCGTTTCCATACCGCCATCTTGTGCAGATACTTCAATGAGCGTTGCACCGTAAGCCAACATGGCATCTTTGCGTTCTTGCGTAGAATTATCAGGCATAATCAAGATCATGCGATAACCACGCATCGCGGCGACCATTGCCAGAGCAATGCCTGTATTACCACTGGTTGCTTCGATCAAGGTATCACCGACTTTGATTTCGCCACGTAACTCGGCTTGCATGATCATATTGTATGCAGGGCGGTCTTTGACTGAGCCAGCTGGATTATTACCTTCAAGCTTGGCAAGTACCGTGGCTTGGGTATGCTGAGCAAGACGCTGCAAACGAACAAGTGGTGTATTACCAATAGTTTGATCAATGATCATGCTATGAAATTGTGGCTGATCTGGCGCTAAATCATTCGTCATAGAATGCCTTGCTGAATGAAGCATGGAAAATTACTCAAGCGAAGATGGTTTGAAGAGTTTATAGAGAAGCATTGTAGAGAAAAACGGGCAGACTTGCACGGCAGAGACATCATCAATACGCAGCATCTAAAACGTGATTTATGTGATTAAGCCATTTAGAATACATCAGTTTGTGGAACACCCTGAAATACGACGAATATAAGCGATCTACAGTACTTTACAGCATACAAGGAAAATCGTGTCATGACCTCGGCTCAAAGACGTTGGCTACACCGTTTAAGCATTCAGAATGCTTACGGACAGCTGGTCATGCTCATTTTTATTCCGATTACGATTTTGACCATTATTGGTACAACAATCGTCATTTCAGAAACCAATCGCTCCGCTAATGCCGAACAACGCAGCCGCGCAGAAGCCGTACTTGCGCGCTATCAACGCGCCAGCAACATCCTGATTCGCGTCCTCGAACAACCTGATGGCGATGCCAAAGCACGCAGTATTCTGCAAAATATTCTCGGTGAAGAAAATGTCAAACGTGCCGCGCTCGTGGATTCGCGTGATGTGCCACGTTTAAGCATAGGCTACAACGCAGATGCCCCATGGCCACAATTCGGCATCAACCATCAAGCCTTTGGTCCATTAAAAAGCAGCGTGGGTAATAGCTATGGCTTATTAATAGGTTATTCAACGGATAGTCCGATCTGGTTGGTCATTGATATGGACAATCAACCGATGGCGCTAGCACGTTATCGCGTTTGGTCAGTGCTCGTCATTACGGGTTTGATCACATTAATGTTGCTATTACTGTGTTTGAGTTTTTATTCAACACGTTGGATTACGCCTATTTATGAAATGCGCATGTTGCTACAGCGCTTGTCGATCGATAATTTAAATCAGCCCGTCACTAACGACAGCTACGGAGAAATGCGCTTACTGCAAAAAGATTTCTCTTACTTCTTACAACGACTACACCGCAGTGTGATGGAACTGCATGCACATAATGAGCAAACCGAAGATGATCTGAGAGAAGCTCTGGATACGATGGAAATGAAGAGCATTACTTATCGCCAAGCACGCGATATGGCACTTCAGGCAAATACCACCAAATCCGTTTTCTTAGCGAATATCAGCCATGAACTACGCACGCCTCTGAATAGTATTGATGGCTTTATTAATTTGCTTTCACGACGAGGTGCGCTCTCTGATGAACAGCGTGTTTACGTCCAGACGATTCATAAGTCCAGTGCACACCTGCTCGCCTTGATCAATAACGTATTGGATTTTTCCAAAATTGAAGCGGGTAAATTAGTCTTAGAAAAAGCACCCTTTAATCTAGAAGAAACCGTGTTTGACGTGATGGATATGCTCTCACCACTTGCCAGTGAGAAAAATCTGAATATTGCCGTCTACTACTACGATGATGTGCCGCGCTCGGTCAACGGTGACGCGCTACGCTTACGCCAGATCCTCACCAATCTAGTCAGTAATGCGATTAAATTTACCCAGCAAGGCGAGATTATCATTCGCGTTCGTTTGGAAACACCTACCGCGCAGCAACGTAACCATCAAAATCTCATTCACTTCTCCGTGCAAGATAGTGGTGTTGGCTTAAACGGCAACTCCGAAGAAAATCTTTTCAAATCCTTCCAGCAAGGTGATCCTTCCGTCACTCGTCAATACGGCGGTACGGGTTTAGGACTCGCCATCGTACGTCAGCTCACGCAACTCATGGGCGGCGAAGTTGGATGTGAAGACAACCCTGATCAAGGTGCAACCTTCTGGTTTACGGCTGTATTAGGAAATACTCACGAGAACCCTGTGGATTGGCCGCAACTATCTGGACGTCGCGTACTGGCTTATCTTGAACATCGTGCGAGTTTTAACGTGCTCCGTGCCTACTTGGCCAATACCCATGTGCTGCTTGAACAAGCCAGTTCTCTGCCCGACTTATTTGGTCGCTTGACTGACTT
>JASLFQ010000216.1 GCA_030150595.1 Aquirhabdus sp. | reverse complement strand
AACAAGTTCGCTTGCCATTATCTGGTCGTTTGATTCCGATCATTTCTGATGATTATGTGGAAAAAGAATTCGGTACTGGCTGTGTGAAAATCACCCCAGCACATGACTTCAATGACTTTGAAATGGGCAAACGTCATCACTTGCCAATGATCAATATTTTCAATCTCAATGCCGAAGTATTATCCGACTTTGATTTCTTTGAAAAAGCGGGCGCACCAATTTCTGCAACGATTCCAGCCCCTGCCGAATATGTCGGTTTGGAGCGTTTTGCTGCACGTAAAAAATTGGTTGCGGAAGCGACTGAAAACGGCTGGCTCGACAAAATCGAACCATACACATTGAAAGCGCCCAAAGGCGACCGTTCAGGTGTGATCGTAGAACCATTATTGACGGATCAATGGTATGTGGCTATGTCCGAACTCGCCAAGCCAGCGATTGATGCGGTACAAAACGGTTCAATCAAATTTGTGCCAGAACAGTACAGCAACATGTACATGGCGTGGATGAACAACCTGCAAGATTGGTGTATTTCACGTCAATTGTGGTGGGGTCATCGCATCCCTGCATGGTACGACGCAACAGGCAATATCTATGTCGGTCGTGATGAAGCCGAAGTTCGCGCTAAACACGGTTTGCCAAATGATCTGTCGCTGCGCCAAGACGAAGACGTACTCGACACATGGTTCTCCTCTGCCCTGTGGACGTTCTCAACGCTCGACTGGACAGGCGATGCCGCCAAAGATGCACACAACGAATTCCTCAAAACCTTCCATTCGACGGATGTGTTGGTCACGGGTTTTGACATCATTTTCTTCTGGGTTGCGCGGATGATTATGATGACGCTGCACTTCGTCAAGAACGAAGACGGCACGCCACAAGTACCGTTTAAAACTGTGTATGTTCATGGTTTGGTGCGCGATGGCGAAGGACAGAAAATGTCCAAATCCAAAGGCAACGTCCTCGACCCGATTGATTTGATTGACGGTATTGATTTAGAAAGTCTGGTGGCAAAGCGCACCACGGGTTTAATGAATCCTAAAGATGCCGCCAAGATCGAAAAATCAACGCGTAAAGAATTTGCTGAAGGTTTACAACCTTACGGTACAGATGCGCTACGCTTCACGTTCTGCGCGCTGGCAAATACAGGTCGTGACATCAAGTTTGACTTGAAACGCGTCGAAGGCTATCGCAACTTCTGCAACAAAATTTGGAACGCGACTCGCTTCGTGATGATGAATTGCGAAGGGCACGAAATCGCCCAAGTCGCACGTCCTGAACTCTGGGAATTGCCTGAACAATGGATCGTCAGCCGCTTGCAACGCTGTGAAGAAAATGTGCATAAAGCCTTTGCTGACTATCGTTTAGATCAGGTCGCGCAAACGATTTATGACTTTGTGTGGACGGAATATTGCGACTGGTATGTTGAGCTGACTAAGCCTGTGCTGAATGGCGATACTTCGCCAGAACGCAAAGCTGAAGTGCGCCGCGTATTGTTGGCGACACTGGAAACATGTTTGCGTTTACTGCATCCGTTGATGCCGTTCCTGACCGAAGAAATTTGGCAAACGCTTGCGCCGATGATTGGTCGCAAGAACACCGATTCGATCATGCTTGCTGCTTATCCGCAACCTGATCACAGCAAAATCAGTGTTCAAGCCGAATCAGACATGCAATGGCTGCAAGATTTGATTACTGCGGTGCGTAACATTCGCGGTGAGATGAATCTGGGTAATGCGCGTCTGTTGCCTGTGCTGCTGCAAAATGTATCGGCGACTGAACAAGAGCAACTTGCGCGTATTGCACCGCTGTTTAAGGCCTTGGCGAAAGTTGAATCTTTGGACATTTTGGCAGTTGGTGATGAGCCACCGTTGTCATCGAGTTCGATGATTGGTCAGGTCAGTTTGTTTGTGCCGATGAAGGGTTTGATTGATCCGAAGGCGGAACAAGCACGTTTGCAGAAAGAGATGGATAAACTGGAAAAAGCCGTGGAGATGCTGGCGAATAAACTGTCCAATGAGGGCTTTGTCGCGAAAGCACCGCCAGCGGTTGTGGAAGTTGAGCGGGCGAAGCTGGCGGAGCAACGTGAGCAGTTGGGACGTTTGCAGGTGCAGATGGGGCAGTTGGCGGCGTTGTAAGGTTTAGGTTTGATGGCAAATAGCGCGATACTTTGGGAACAAGGTATCGCGCTTTTTTTATAGCATACATTTGAGTTCATCACAAGGTTGCAATACGTTGCAAAAGGTTTATCATTGAAACCTATCTGGAACAATTGAGGAAAGGATCATGTCTGCAACTGCAATCAAGATTGACCAGCAAATGGTTTCTGCTGCGCGAGTGCATGGTGCTGCGTTGAATCGTAGCGCGACCAAACAAGTTGAGTTCTGGGCACGCATCGGCAAAATTGCCGAAGAAAATCCTGATCTTAATTTTAATGATATTAAAGATTTACTGATTGGTTTAGAGCAGGTCAAAGCAGGCATGGTTACTGAATACCAGTTTGGATGATTCAAATGAACATTCAACAAACTCATGATTTCGCGCGCATTGCAAAAAAACTGTCTAAACAACAAAAACTAGAGCTCGATGAAGCAGTTAAAGTCGTCGTTGCCAAACCTGAAATTGGTGAAATGAAACAAGGCGATTTAGCTGGTGTACAAGTCTATAAATTTAGAATGAATAATCAGTTGGCACTACTCGCCTACCGTTTTGAAGCTGAAATTGTAACGCTGTATTTATTGAAAATTGGCAGTCATGAAAATTTTTATCGGGATTTGAAAAGGGATTAGAACTTGGGCGCTAAAACGTTAGGCTTCAAAATGGATAAATTGAATTTGTGCAAATTGACTTATTAGAGCTCATTTTATTAACAGAAACTAATTCATCTGCAAGTGCCTATATTACTAAATACAGCATATTATTGTGACATTGGCACTCCACAAAATATTTTAGAAGGTTTCCTGTGATTTCAAGCAGATTTATTATCATAATTATAGTATTAGCTGTATTTCTATTAGGGCTCTATAAAATATACAAAGTCAAAATAAGCCTATCTAAAAAACATAATTTCACACAGCAATTCTTAGATAATCTGAATACTTACACTCAAAGTCGAGGCAACGATTCTGAGGCTTATACATGGTTGCTACATAGGTCTAAGAAAATGCAAAGACAATTAGGTATTGAGGGAATTTTTGCGACTTATCGCCCACCGCACTCAAACTATCAATATTCAAATTACTCCATTATTTTGCAGATTTTACCTGAACTGCGAACAGCCTTCGAAGATAGAATTTTTTCGACAGATTCAAGTGCTAGACATTACTACTCAATACTTCGTGATACTTTAGTTCGTCATTTAGGGTCTATTCATGATAGTGACGAGCTCAATAGCAGTATGCTGAAAAACCCCGTCATATGGTTAAGAGAAGGAATGCAGACGCTTACTATATTTCCGCTTACATTATTAAATTGGCTTGGTGCACTAAGTGATGTAACTGTAGCTAGATTGACCAAAAACCGCTTATTTCAATCTATTTCCTTACTTATTTCCATCGTAGGTTTTTTTAGTGCTGTTATGGGGATAATACTTGGATGGGAGCAGTTCACTGAAATGGTGAAAAAGTTTTGGCTTTAAATAATTCAGGCAATTTCATCACCCAGAACAAGCATATTAAACTATGCCAGAATAGCATCCAACTACACCTAAAACGCACCGACCTCATTCACCCCACCATCTCAGGCAATAAATTCCACAAACTCAAATACAACCTGATCGAAGCAAAGGCACAAGGCTTAACCACCCTACTCACCTTTGGTGGTGCCTACTCCAACCACATCGCCGCCACAGCCGCCGCAGGTCATGAATACGGTTTTCAAACCATCGGCATCATCCGTGGCGAAGAACTCGCAGACAAAATCCACGACAACCCCACCCTACGCCAAGCCCAATCCCTCGGCATGCAACTCCACTTCATCAGCAGAAGCGACTACCGCTGCAAAGCTGACGCTGACTTTATCCAACAACTTAGGTCAAAATTCGGCACGTTCTACCTAATCCCCGAAGGCGGCACAAATAACCTCGCCATACAAGGCTGCGAAGAAATCATGACGGAACAAGATAAACAGGATTTTGACTATGTCTGCTGCGCCATTGGTACAGGCGGCACGATTGCAGGAATCATTAACTCAAGTAGCGACACGCAGAAAGTCCTCGGCTTCCCAGCCTTAAAAGGCGACTTCCTATTTGATGAAATCAAACAATGGACGACACGCAGCAATTGGGATTTATGCCTCGATTATCACTTTGGCGGCTATGCCAAAACCACACCTGAACTACTCCAGTTTATTCAACAGTTCCAGCAACAAACAGATATCGAAATCGAACCGATTTATACGGGCAAGATGCTGTTTGGTATCTTTGATTTGATAGAGAAAGGTTATTTCCCAGCAAATAGTAAGATTTTGACGATTCATACAGGTGGATTACAGGGGAATTTGAGTACGCGATTTAGCGTGGCGAGTTTTAACTCCATCTAAGTTCACTGAGCCTGTCGAAGTGGACATCTCAACTACCATCTGCGATTAAGCAGAACATTTCGACTCCGCTCAATGAGCTATACCGAGGTAAAACCTAGCCCAAGTCAAAATCGCGTATAATGCCGTCCTTCTTGTTTCACGTTTGAGTTTTGCATGAGTTTTTACGACGTAATAATTATCGGCGCAGGCGCATCAGGTCTCATGTGTGCAAGCCACGCAGGGAAACGCGGACGGCGCGTACTTGTGCTCGATAGCAGTAACAAAGTCGGCAAAAAAATCCTCATGTCAGGCGGTGGTCGTTGCAACATGACTAACTTATTCGTCGAACCTGAAAACTTCATTTCCAACAACCCACACTTCTGTATTTCAGCGCTCAATCGCTATACACAGTGGGACTTTATCGCGATGGTAGAAAAATACAAAATTCCCTATCACGAACGCAAACACGGACAACTGTTCTGCAACGACTCTGCCAAAGATATCCTCAACATGCTGCTTGCGGAATGCGAAAAAGTAAACGTGACGATTAAAACCCATTGTGAAGTCACTCAAATTACCGCGATTGATGGAACAAAAGAAAACGCATCAGCACGATTTCAATTGACATCAAATCAAGGCACTTATTACGCAGAATCATTGGTCATTGCGAGTGGCGGATTATCGATTCCAACGCTGGGCGCAAGCGGATTTGGATACGATGTTGCCAAGCAATTCGGACACACCGTATTACCCTTACGCGCGGGACTAGTGCCATTTACCTTTACCGATGGTTTTAAAGCCGTGACGGAACGTCTGTCAGGCATAGCCGTCGATGGCACGATGAGTAGTGACACGGCGGCATTTAGCGAAGCGATCTTGTTTACCCATCGTGGCATTAGCGGCCCAGCAGCGTTGCAAGTCTCGAACTATTGGAACGTCGGCGAATCCATTACCATGGATTTATTTCCAACCGAAGATGAATCTGAACTTGCCGATTGGCTTAAACAACAAAAACAACAACATCCAAAATCCTTGCTCCGCACACTCCTCTATGATCGCTTAGTCAAAAGCCTTGTGCTGGAATTGCAGACTTTACTTTGGGAAAATCATGCCGAAACCGCGATGGGACAAATCCCCGATACCGTGTTAGATGAAATCGCCCATTTACTGAAAAACTGGTCGCAAAAACCATCAGGCACCGAAGGCTATCGCACTGCCGAAGTCACTTTGGGTGGCGTAGATACGGATGAACTCTCGTCCAAAACAATGGAAAGTAAGAAACAAAAAGGCTTGTATTTCATCGGCGAAGTAGTCGATGTCACAGGACATTTAGGCGGTTTTAACTTTCAATGGGCATGGGCTTCAGGTTATGCCGCTGCACAATATGTTTGAAATACCGTTCAGGACATTCAGCTCATGCAAGGTATAAAACGCCGCGTTATTCATACGCTGTCATTTGAAATCATTGGGCTGATCATTGCCGTGCCGTTATTTGCATGGGTCTTTGGTGCTGGACTTGAACACATTGGCATCATGACTGTGGTCATGTCTTTGATTGCGATGGTCTGGAATATGGCTTTCAATAAACTGTTCGAACTCTGGGAAGCGCGTCAGCACAATCACCGCCGCACTGCGGGACGACGTGTGATGCATGCCTTAGGTTTTGAAGGTGGTTTATTGGTGGCGACTTTGCCGTTAATCGCTTGGTGGATGCAGATGCCACTCTGGGAAGCATTACTGACTGATTTAGGCTATATGCTGTTTTTTCTGGTTTATGGCTTTGTTTTTAACTGGGGGTTTGATCGTGTTTTCGGATTACCTAAACTCAATTAATGGGAATTTCCTGGATTACCACAAGCGCTTTGACCCCTCCAAATAATCCGCGTACAATTTCGGTCTGCAATTTATAAAAAGCTTAGAAAATCATGCCTCATCGTCTAGAACCGATCACCCTTGAGGTCGAAACCCCAGTCACCTATAAGTCTTGGCTGCATACGACACGCGACTATCATTTGGTTGGCGTGATTGCCTTTGCCGCGCCCGAAACGCATCTGGTCGGTGAATGGGATGATCTGGAGTTTATTCGCAGGCGCACCGATGAATTTTCGATTATCGGTTTTCCAGAATTTTTATCGGCTATGGTGTTAGATTTGCGTGATTTGCCATTTTTATTAGATGCCGATGCGCCCGTTTTTCCATGGCGAATGATGGAAGAAGAATGTCCAATTCGTGTCTTAGTCAATCATACCCAACGCGCACACTATTCCTCAGTGTTTGAACCTGCATGGCTGGCATGGGATTTAGATTCTTGCCTCGCGGATATTCGCTCAATATTAGATCGTAAGATTCAGTAATGCGCTCATCACTCTCAATCAATAAAACCACAATGTGGCTCACTTCATTCCTATTTTTGTTATTAGGAATATTCGCTACACCTTGCTACGCACTCAGTGAAGGAAAACCTGCCCCTGCCTTAGATGGAAAACTCATCGATGGCACACCTTTTCATTTAAGCGCTGAAAAAGGCAACGTGGTCATTATTAATCTCTGGGCATCATGGTGTTCACCTTGCCGCCAAGAAATGCCTGCCATTGAAACTTACTACCAACAGCATCAAAAAGAAGGCTTAAAGATCATTGCCATCAGCATGGATGATCCAGCTGACGACGCTGAAGTACGCAAAGTGATTGCCAAATATAGCTATCCAGCCGCATTTAACCGTGATATTGAAATGAAAGGTTACGGCGAGATTTGGCGGATGCCGATGACTTTTATCGTCGATCGCAATGGTATCTTGCGTAAAGATGGCAGCGTCGGAGAACCTAAAGTTGATCTCCCACTGCTAGAGCAAATCGTCACGCCCTTATTGAAACAGAGCGCAACGAATTAAAGTCTTGCAAAAAATGCTATCAATAACTAAAACGCACACCGACTGATGCAGTGAGCGTTGGCGAAAGTTGCACGCCATTGAGACGTTGATAAATCGGAACTTGCAAGAAGCTATAGACTGACAAGGTCTTGTTAATCGGCGCGCTAACTCCCGGACTCAAGTAAACCAGCGTTCCACCCGTACCATAGATATCCGCTTGTGCACCCGTATCATGTTCAACATATCGGGCATTCATTTGCAGAATCGGCATGAAATCTGGATTACCCATAAAGCGCAATGCCAAGTTCAGATTTGTGCCATTGCCAGGGCGATATTGATCTCGGGAATCAAGCGCGTACTGAAACATCGTACTTGCCGAATAGCCTAAATATTTACTCCAGCGATCCGAATAGAAAGCGCCCACGAGACCATCGGTTGTTCCTGTACCCGGTTGTAAGCCGCGATCAATCGGTTGAAAACCCGGATCGGTCGGATCAGTTGATACGCCGTTTAGTGTATGTGTCCCCGTCGGCAACTTCGCACCAAATAACAGACCAAAATTATTCTGCGGCGTAAAACCTTGGTAACGCCCCAGAATTTTTACATCACCAAAATTAGAGGTGCTGGAATCATATTGACCGCCACCAGCCCCGCCAGTCACTCCGTCTGATGCGGTACCGAGTGTGCTATGTGAACGTATAATATAAGGAACCTGCACCGTAACGCCCCATCCTGAGCGCACGCTATAATCGCCGCTCAAGGTCAAATAATCATTGCGCGTATATTTTTCCACTTCTTGCGGGTTGCCATTATTGACGATCTGACTGGCCGCAACAGGTGAAATCGTCCCTGTTCCACTTCTGAGCTGATCCTGATTAATATAATCATCACGCAAATCAAATCTAAATCCAGATGAACCACCAGGATTAATATTCTCCCAATCGGTATTTAAGGTACACCCACAACTGGCACACGCATTGGCCTGAGTTGAAGTAAAAACACCCATACACCCGATAACACTTAACACTAGCGCTGTCTTTTTCATTTCAATATTCCAAAATTAAATTCATTAAGTACCATTTGTTGGCGAGATGATTTCAATCAAAATCAGCCAACAAATAGCGTTAAAAACTCGAAAATCGTCTTAATAGGTATATTTCAGCTCCCCGAACACAGTTCGCTGAGGAAATGGGTGATATAAGAAGTATTTACGATTATTGAGATTGTCCACGCCTAAAGCCGCCGTCCAATGCTTTGCAAAGTTGTATGTCGCCCGTGCATCCATCACAAAGAAACTTTGGAAACCTTGGTAGGTGTCTGGATTGATATCGGTATTATCGACCGTTGCATATTGCTTACCGCTATAACGACCCGCCAAGCTAAAGGCCCATCGGTTATTAAGCTTGTAAGTACCGACTAAAGTGGCTCGCCAATCGGGGATATAAGGCGTATTTTTCCCAACGGACGTTGCTCCTGCGATGGTAGGAACATAACTGCTATTGGCCAGAATCTTGGCGTTGACATAAGTGACATTACCAGCCAACGACAAGCCCTGAATCCATACATCGTCATGCTGTCCAACCAACTCAATGCCACGTTGGTGTGTTTTATCCACATTCTGAGTAAATGAAACTGGTGTGGCGTAACCCGCAATCATGGATGTTTGCGAAATCAGTGCATTGGATACATGCTCTTCAAACAGCGAAATCCGTACGTTGCTATCATCGGTTTTGCGTTCAAACGCCAATTCATCCGACAAGACATTTTCAGGTTTGAGGAAAGGATTGGCTTGCGTATAGGTTGTGCCTGTCTGCACGTTCTGATAAAGCTCACCGACAGTCGGGAAGCG
>JASLFQ010000209.1 GCA_030150595.1 Aquirhabdus sp. | reverse complement strand
CACAAGTTGTTCTTCACAAGTTCTTAAAGAGTACTTCGTAAGTCCAAAACCAAAATACCTAAAAAAGCATTTCAATCTCATCCTTACCCGCTGTAACCATCGTCTGGCTCACCGCGGTAGGAGGCGTATTCTACAGAAGTTCCCATCAGTGTCAATCGTTTATTTGAGTTTATTTCGAAGCCACCAACGTCGCTAACAACCTAAACACCAAAAACCCAATCAACCGCAAAAACATTCTATAAATACACACTAAGCTATTGTTATATCTACTATTTCAGTAAATGTTCACCGTCGCTGTGGGTGTGCATTCTATACGTTTCCCATCAGGTGTCAACGCCTTTCATTCATTTATAATCCGAATGATGGTTTTGTAAGCATTTTCTAGCTTTTTGAGGCGCTTTTGGAGCATTAAAACTATGTTGACACTTTTGTCGGAACCTATTACGTATAAACCCTTATTTTTCCAAAACGCAAACACACAGACTTCAAAACATATATCTGGATTAGAATTTACGACTATTCATAATAGCTCACAATGACCAAAAACTTCATATGTTGTATTTCTGTGTACATTTATTGAGCACTATATATTAAGGAACTCGATTTCAATAAAATCAATTTGTTCTTGTTCAAGTTTACAAATCCAAAAGCACAATAAATATTAAAGGATCATGATAATGAAAGCATATGGCGCAGAGTTTTTTGGAACATTTTGGTTGGTCTTTGGCGGTTGTGGAAGTGCTGTTCTAGCAGCTGGATTTCCACAATTAGGAATAGGTTTTGCAGGTGTCGCATTGGCATTTGGTCTAACCGTACTCACCATGGCATTTGCAGTTGGTCACATTTCAGGTGCTCACTTTAATCCTGCTGTATCTATCGGCCTTTGGGCAGGTGGTCGTTTCCCAGCAAGCAAACTCCTCCCTTATATAGCTTCTCAAGTCATTGGCGGGATTGCAGCCGCCGCGGTTCTTTGGATCATAGCTAGTGGAAAAGTTGGCTTTGATTCATCTCATAGCTTTGCACTAAATGGTTATGACGCTGGATCACCAGGTGGCTATTCAATGACTTCGGCTCTAGTTGCAGAAATCACTCTGACCGCTTTCTTCATTATCGTGATTCTAGGTTCGACCAGTAAACGTGCACCTGCTGGTTTTGCGCCGATTGCGATTGGTTTGGCTCTGACACTCATTCATTTAATTAGTATTCCTGTTACCAATACATCTGTAAATCCTGCTCGAAGCACTGCAGTTGCAGTCATTGCTGGAAATGCTTTGGCTATCCAACAACTATGGTTGTTCTGGGTCGCGCCTATTGTTGGTGCCTTGCTTGGCGCTGGAATCTATCGCTTTATAAGTGAAGATACTGAATAATCTCATCAGCTATGAGACAACAAAAAATGGGCTATTATTAAGTAGCCCATTTTTATTTCACATTGAAACAGTAATGATGGTATTAGACAATTTGATTGTGCACTATTCTTTTTTCTCGATAAAAAGCTTCGTGAATTTGCATTTCAACTATGCCATATTGGACACTCATAAACGCTGCATATCTTCATTCATTCTTAATAAGCTATCTATATGATGTCGAACGTTGTTCCTTTGGTTTTATTTGGCGGCTCTTTCGACCCTATTCACAACGGGCATTTGTGGATGGCAAATGATGTTTATCAACAATTGAAAGGGATGAATATTCAATCTGAAATTCGTTTTTTGCCGACAGCTTGTTCACCTTTTAAAGAAACCCAAACCAGTGCAAAACATCGACTGAGTATGCTTCGACTTGCACTACGTGATACGCCTTTTGCAATTGATAAAACTGAAATCTACTCTGCTCCACCTAATTTCACGATAGATACGTTAATAAAAGTTCGACAGCGAATTGGTGCCGCACGCCCACTTATTTTTATGATAGGACAAGATAGTTTAGATAGTTTACCACGATGGAAGGGTGGTTTTGAGTTGTTGGATAAAACGCACTTATGGATTTTTCCACGTGCTGATGGCGAAAAAGTTGACAATTTTGCATTGCCGCCTGAAATTCAAAACAGACAAATTTCCAATATTGAAGCTCTAAGCACCAAACCAAGTGGATTGATTTATTTAGATAAAAATACACCACCCGATGTAAGTAGCAGCTTAATTCGTGAACATTCTGCTACATCTGAAGCATCAAAGTTGCTTAAAAAATCGCTACCGTCACGTGTTTTAGCGTATAATCGCAAAACCAAACTTTATTATGGATTAACATCCCCGTATGAATCTTGAACCTACAACAGGTCATTCATCCACTGCCTCGCATAACGATTTAGATGCAGGCAACTTGAAACAACGCTCCGTGAAAGATCGCACCTTAAACGAATCAGCAGCACCTGAAACAAAAAACCCCAGTCCTCTGACGAGCGCGCAAGAAGTTGCAGCTTGCCTTGAGGTTGTGCGCCTTGCACTTGCAGATGTCAAAGCACAGAATATCGTCGAATTAGATGTCCGTGGTATTAGTAATGTCTCTGACGTACTGGTGATTGCCAGCGGTACATCAACGCGTCATGTGAAAGCACTCGCAAATAACGTTTCCGAAGAATGCAAAAAAGCAGGCTTCCGCCCAATCGGTATGGAAGGTGAAAGTGATGCTGAATGGATTCTGGTCGACTTAGGTCTGGTCGTTGTCCATATCATGTTGCCAACTGCACGTTCATTCTACGATCTTGAAAGTTTGTGGAAACCACAAGCTTAATCAATGTATTGTGATGCTGATAGGAGCCGCTAATTGCGGCTTTTATTGTTTTGGGATATGAGTAAAAATCAAAATCTTTTCCACGCGGGGTCTTATCCTTTAACTTTGCAAGGGGAGGATTCGCCTGCCGCGGGCCTCACTTTTGTCTTGGCAAAAGTAAGCCAAACCGTGTCCCTCGCAAAACTCGCGTGCAGGGAGATACATTTAGAATTGATGCTGATCCAAGATGTCAGCATTTGAATGTTTGTCTCCTGACTCAGACAGTTGCTCAGGACGGTTAACAGCGAAAAGCATTTTAGTTAATCAAAAGTTCAAGTCACTCATTTTATAGGTACGTTCGCATGAAAATTCGTCTTCTCATGATTGGTCAGAAAATGCCTGATTGGGTGCAGGAGGGTTTTGATGATTATTTTAAACGTGTACAACCGTTAATTTCTGTACAGCTTGTTGAGTTGCCTATGGCACGACGCGGTAAATCGGATTCTGTTGCAGATATTCAGAAATATTGCCAAAGCGAAGGGCAAAGTATTCTGAATAGTTTGCAGCCACGTGAACGATTGATTGCGCTGGAAGTCGGCGGGCGAAATCTTACGACTGAAAAACTTGCTACAACAATGCAAAGTTGGATGCTGGATGGTTTAGATATTGCACTTGCAGTCGGTGGCCCTGATGGACTGTCCGATGAAGTTCGACAAAAAGCAGAATGGCATTGGTCACTCTCACCTCTCACACTGCCACATCCATTGGTGCGTGTGATTTTGATTGAGCAGCTTTATCGCGCGATGAGTTTAAACAAAGGGCATCCTTATCATCGTTCTTAACAATATTAGCGCCATAAATTAGATTTTCTACACAACCTATAAAGTGGACAATGGCTTTACTCTAAAGCTGACGAAGTTCATGATGTAAGCTCATTTGATAAACCTTAACGAAGAATTGCAATGACTTTCGCCACTCTCCCCGCGCTTTTTATCTCTCACGGCTCGCCCATGATGGCGGTAGATGCTGGAGAAGTCACGGATGCGATGCATCGATTATCCACCAATTTGCCGCGACCGAATGCAATTGTCGTAGTATCAGCGCATTGGGAAAGTGATGCGCTCGAAGTGTCCACTGCACCACGCCCAGAAACGTGGCATGACTTCACTGGTTTCCCAGAAGATCTATATCAAATACGATACCCTGCGCCTGGAAGTCCTGCTTTAGCTGAGCGCGTTATTCACCTGCTC
>JASLFQ010000208.1 GCA_030150595.1 Aquirhabdus sp. | reverse complement strand
CACAAGTTGTTCTTCACAAGTTCTTAAAGAGTACTTCGTAAGTCCAAAACCAAAATACCTAAAAAAGCATTTCAATCTCATCCTTACCCGCTGTAACCATCGTCTGGCTCACCGCGGTAGGAGGCGTATTCTACAGAAGTTTTTACGATTGTCAACTTGATTTTAATTGTTTTTTTAATTCGTGATATTCACATCATTAAAAAAATAAAACCGAACTTTCAAACCACAGAACAACTATTTCCTACAACCTTAAATATGGTGGCGTGGCCCAGGATCGAACTGGGGACACATGGATTTTCAATCCATTGCTCTACCGACTGAGCTACCGCGCCGTAGGGTGTGCATTAAATCGAAAAGGGCTTTTCAAGTCAAGCGGATTAAATCGGAATCTGTACGATATGATGCATTCTTGTTCGTTTTTTGATAAAAACTGAGCCAGCCGATCAAATTCTCCTCTAAATAGGACTATGAACCAAGCCCAAATGCGCCAAGGCACGATGAATGGCACCACAACCTGGTTGAAAGCTCTTGACGCCTAACGCCAATTCCTGCTCGGTAACTGCACTGACCAGCTGTTCAGCAACACCACGACCACGATTGGCGTAGTGCACGACAATATACTGCAACAATCTTTCCGTCCCACGACCAGTTACCCAAATTGCGGCAATCACTTTGTCATTAAACTCCGCCGTGTAAAGTTTTGCATGAAAATCTGTCGTATATGACTGCGCACTTAATGCTAAAGCTTTATCTAACGCTTCAACAGCTTGGGTGCCATCAGCAAATTCAGGACTGATGTTGTAGAGATTTTCAAGTTGATCACGTAGTTCTTCGTCCAGTTTTTCATAAGCATGAATGGTTAACGGCATAAGGATTTCTCTGAAAATCAAATGATTCTGGTGCAATGATTCAATTATACAGCAGTTGCGCTATAATTCGAGTTTATCTATATCTTTACTCTGAGAACCAGTATGACCGAGCAGAGCGCGACTTCAACCGCTGGGCGTATCGCCGATGTCGTCCGAAACACCAATGAAACCAAGATTCGTGCGCGCGTCAATTTAGACGGCACAGGTGCTGGCGTACTGAATACTGGCGTACCTTTTCTCGATCATATGATTGATCAAATCAAACGTCATGGTTTGTTTGATATTGATATTGAATGTAATGGCGACCTAGAAATTGACGATCATCATACAGTTGAAGATTGCGGTATTACCTTGGGTCAGGCTTTTGCGCAAGCACTTGGCGACAAAAAAGGCATTCGTCGTTATGGGCATTTTTATGCGCCATTAGATGAAGCGTTGTCACGTGTGGTTGTCGATATTTCGGGTCGTCCGGGTTTGTTTATGGACATTCCATATACACGTGCTCGCGTAGGCTCATTTGATGTTGATTTATTTTCTGAGTTTTTCCAAGGCTTTGTAAATCATGCGCTGATTACTCTGCATATTGACAATCTGAAAGGCAAAAATAGTCATCATCAGATTGAAAGTGTGTTTAAAGCGCTCGCGCGTGCATTACGCATGGCCTGCGAAGCAGATCCGCGTGCGGCTGGAACGATTGCATCGACCAAAGGCAGTCTATAAATGACGCGTATTGCATTACTTGATTATGGAATGGGCAATTTACACTCTGCGGCGAAGGCTTTGGAACATGTTGGCGCAACCGTTGATGTGACCAATGATCCTGCGCTGATTGCGCGCGCGGATAAGATTGTTTTCCCTGGTGTGGGCGCAATGCGTGACTGTATGGCGGGAATGCGTGATGCAGGTGTGGATGTCGCTATTAAAAATGCCGCATTTAATAAGCCCGTTTTAGCAATTTGTGTCGGTATGCAAGCATTAATGGAATTTTCCACTGAAAACGATGGCGTGGATTGTCTTGGGATTTTCAAAGGTCAAGTGCAACGCTTTCCTGATGTTGCAGGATTAAAAGTTCCGCATATGGGCTGGAATCAAGTCAAGCAAACTGATTCAAGTCATCCTTTATGGCAAGGCATTGAACAAGATAGTCGTTTTTATTTTGTGCATAGCTATTATGTCGTGCCTGAAGAACAATCTCTGGTTGCTGCAACTTGTGAGTATGGTCAGGAGTTTGCTTGTAGCTTAACAAAAGACAATCTGTTTGCCGTGCAGTTTCACCCTGAAAAAAGCCACACCGCTGGCTTACAACTTCTAAAGAACTTTGTTGAGTGGCGAATCTAGGTTCGCCCTGTTACATAAGTTGCTGATTTAACAAATATCTAAATCTCTTTTTAATAATAAATAATCATCGCTGAATTGATTTGACTTGCCGCCATGAGTTCTATATAAAAACTTATGGAGATATTTCAATCAATATCAGCAATAACAATGTAAATAAAAGAGAAAAACAATGCCTGAAACCTCTCAAACACCTCTGCTGCCATTTGACTATCCATTACCTTCCAAAGATTCGAACAAACCATGGTCACATAAAGGACGTTTTGGGCGCTTATCGTATTTAGCATGGGTGTTAATAGTCGTTATAGTATTTAAGGCAGCATTTTTGATTGTCGGCACTCTTTTTGGTCATTTCAATGCAACAGCAATCATAGAACAGGGTGCAGTCGCTGGAAGATTTTTTCCAAGTGTGATTTCAGTCACTCTATACATTGCTCAGTTTTATATTTTTATCATTTTCTGCATTCGCCGTTTACATGACGTGAATAGGAGCGGCTGGTGGCTACTTCTAGCATTAATACCTATGACTTTAATGCCAATCATCATAGGATTTCTTTTCTTTTTATATTTGCTTTTCGCGAGGGGTACTGATGGCGTAAATCATTTTGGCTCTCAGCGTCAAACCCCACAGTGGGAAAAAGTTGTTGGGTGGATCAATATTGTTTTGATTCCTGTGATGTTTGTGATCGATATTTTCATGATGATTGCTGTTCCTCCTTATTAATAATGTTGACAAAGTATTCCGAT
>JASLFQ010000185.1 GCA_030150595.1 Aquirhabdus sp. | reverse complement strand
AGCTTGCGCCAACGCCAGACAACGACGATATGCCCGCTGTGAAAGTTCTTCTTTGAGTGGTAAGTTTGATAAGGTGTTAATCGAATTATTGAGATTCAGGAGCAACTTTGCCCATTGGACTGGCAGCATTTCCGTGTGCTTGGTGAGCGAGAGCCCAGCATGGTCAAAATCTGCATCGAATTTATCTAAACTTGCATTTGCTTCCACCTCTAATACGCCCGCCGTTCCTTGATGGAAGGCATTTGGTTTAGGTGTCATCACGTTGAAAGGAACCATGCCTGCAAGTACGGTATTATGCGGCAATGCTGCTCTTAATATATCGGCATTCCCTAAACCATTTTGAAAGCTAATCACCAGTGAGCTGGGTCTTAATACGTTCGCTAACTCTGCCGCCGCTGATCTGGTTGCTGCTGATTTTACCGTGACGAGCACGAGATCTGCCGTCGCTGCTGCGGTTGCATTGGTTGAGAATTGAATCGCGCTTGGTTCGATAGACCAATTTTCGCCATGATAGTTGGATAATAACAGACCATTCTTGAGTAACTCATCGCCGATGCGTGCGCGCCCTACAAAATGAATGTCACTGCCTGCGGCAAGTAGTCTGCCACCGATATAGCAGCCAATTGAACCCGCCCCATAAACGCAAATTTTCATGCTTCAGATCTCATATGCATGGCTTATTAAGTGGTCTTATTTTTTTGATGTGATATTCATTTCCAATCATCAGCCAATCACAATGACCGCGCGTAATCCAGGGTGATTATCCTCAAGTTCAAGCCGTCCACCATGTAGACGTGCAACTGCCTCAACCAGCGTCAACCCAAGTCCAATACCAGGCGTATCGCTGGCTGCCGCGCCACGAAAGAAACGTTCCACAACTTTAGGCTTCTCAGCATCAGGAATACCAGGGCCGCTGTCTGCTACAGTAATGTGAGTTTTGCCATTTTTTTGCATGATTTTGATCTTAATATTGCCATTTTGATTGACGTATTTCAGTGCGTTATCAATGAGATTGCTGATGGCCTGCGCAAGTAGAATTGGGTCACCTGAAACCATCATTGGCT
Source organism: Aquirhabdus sp. (assembly GCA_030150595.1). Taxonomy (GTDB): domain Bacteria; phylum Pseudomonadota; class Gammaproteobacteria; order Pseudomonadales; family Moraxellaceae; genus Aquirhabdus. Next base: position 4,650 of record JASLFQ010000185.1, on the reverse strand, counting down.
CGGTTTTCCGAAGTAATAATGAGATCCCTTTTAAATCAGTCGCTGGTCGATAAAAATCGATGGCTTCTGCCACGATGCTTGTGACATCAACTTGCACAAACCCAGAACGGCGCATACCTGCGTCGATTTCCGCAAGTCGCAAGAGTGCATTGAAGATGCGAATGACGCGATCGACGTCAGCAACTGCACCATCAATCTCGACGAAAGTTTCTTGAGGGGATGGTTGTGTCAGCGCGAGTTCTTCCAAGCGTGAGCGTAATTCCGCCAAGGGCGTGCGTAGATCATGAGCAATGGCATTAGACACGTTGCGAATACCATGCACGAGTTGTTCGATTTGATCCAGCATATGATTGATGGTAATGGATAATGTATCCAATTCATCGCCAGTGGAGCGTGTCACAAGACGATGCCCAAGATCTCCTTGCATGATGGCAGAAACAGTGTGTCCGATACCTTGAATCCGAGACATCAGGGCTTGCCGTAGAATGATTCCGCCCAGAACACCAATGATTGAAAGAATAGTGACAGCGGCTGCCAAACCATACCAGAATCGCGTTTCAAGGGGTGCAAAGCGAGATATATCTCGACCCACCAATAAATTATAGCCATTTGGAAGAATGGTTCTGACGACGACAACCTGAGTGGGTTGCCCCCCAAGCGGCATAGTAATGGTATAGCTACCAGCCTTATCGGGAATACCATCTGGCCATGCCTGTACGTTACCAGCGATTGGATGCTTTGCAGCATCTGCCAATAACAGGACTCTTTCCCCAGCGATTTGCATGCCGATACGGGTGTTAATGAAGTGAATTAAGCTTTGAGCACCTTCGCGTTGATAAACTGTAGTTAAACGTTGCGTATCTGCGCGTAAAAGCTCAGTACGACCATCATTGATGGTGACCCGCCACGCATACCACAACGGTGCCGCAAATAATACCAAGGTGGCAATGCCTAGCGCGACATAACCGAACGCTAAAAAGAATGCGGAAGGGCGGATCAATCTCGCGATGAACGATCTAGTCATTGGCAGTCAACATATATCCAGCATTGCGTACAGTACGTAGCAAAGGTCGTTCAAAGTCGGCATCAATCCGTTGTCTGAGTTTGCTGATATGGACATCGATGACATTGGTTTGTGGGTCGAAGTGATATTCCCAAACATTTTCAATCAACATGGTGCGGGTCACGACTTGATCGGCGTGACGCATCAGGTATTCGAGTAGCTTAAATTCACGGGGCTGGAGTACAAGGGTTTGATGACCACGGATGACTTTGCGCGAAAGTAGATCCATGTGCAGATCACCGACGACCAAACTGGTTTCCTGTGGGTTTACCTGCGTGCGCCGTACGAGCGCGTCCAGTCGTGCGAGTAATTCACCAAACGCAAAAGGCTTGGTCAAGTAATCGTCGCCGCCACTTTTGAGACCATGAATCCGTTCATCGACATCGGATAGTGCGCTTAAAATAAGAATAGATGTACGTATGCCAGACTTGCGTAAAGTTTCGATGATCGCTAAACCATCGACTTGACCTGGCAACATTCGATCCATGACGATCACATCGTAGTGTTCACTGGCCGCGAGCAGCATACCGTCACGACCATTATCGGCATGATCGACAGTGTGTCCTGATTCCTGCAAGCCCTTTACGATAAAGCGAGCAACGCGTTCGTTGTCTTCAACGAGCAATACCTTCATGAGCAACCTCGAATGATGTCAAGCATTTGCATAGATATTCCTGTGAAGGTCGCTCCATGCGATGATGCATTGTAAGCACAGTTATGACGCATTTTCATAGTCCTATGGTTCGATGTCTGTGTTATTCGGTGTCGATGTCACCATGTTTTGATGACCAATTTTTCGGCGTCCCAACCACACATTGGCGCGATCTAGATATAAATAGATCACTGGCGTTGTGAATAAGGTTAAGATTTGGCTCAAAATTAATCCGCCGACCATGGTGTAACCTAAAGGCTGACGCAGTTCTGAGCCAGTACCGTGACTCAGCATCAAAGGTAATGCGCCAAGTAAAGCTGCCATTGTCGTCATCATGATGGGACGAAAGCGTAATAAACAAGCTTGACGAATGGACTGCTCAGGCGTGAGATTTTGCTCTCGTTCAGCCTGAATCGCAAAATCTACCATCATAATACCGTTCTTTTTCACAATGCCAATGAGCAGAATAATACCAATCAATGCGATCACGGACAGGTCAATATGAAAGAGCATCAGCATCAATAACGCACCCGCACCCGCAGAAGGTAGTGTTGATAGAATGGTGAGAGGATGAATATAGCTCTCATACAGCATCCCGAGAATGATATACACCACAACCAACGCCGCCAAAATCAAATAAGGTTCGCTTTTCAGCGACGCTTGGAATGCTTGCGCAGTGCCTTGGAATGTTCCAGTGATGGAGCTTGGCATCTGAATCTTAGCCGCTACAGTATTGATCGCATCAACGGCTTGTCCTAATGCAACGCCTGGCGCGAGATTGAAAGATAGCGTGACAGCAGGGAATTGCCCTTGATGATTCACAGAAAGATAAGCGACATGATTGGTATCAAACTTGGCAAATGTGGATAACGGAATCATTTGTCCAGTCGTTGGTGATTTGATGTAAAGCTTATTCAGGGTGTTCGAATCAGTTTGTAGATTCGGCGTGATCTCAACGACAACGTGATAACTATTCAACTGAGTGAAATATTGTGTGACCTGACTTTGACCAAAGGCATCATAAAGCGTTTGATCAATGAGAGAAGGTTGTATGCCGAAACGCGCGGCTTGATCGCGATCAATATCCAGCGACAGCATCGTACTATTGCTTTGCTGATCGGTGGCGACATCACGAAGTTCTGGGCGTTTTTTGAGTTCAAGTAAGAGTTTAGGTGCCCATTCATTTAACTCATCAAGATCAGCATCTTGCAATGTGTATTGATACTGAGTCCGCGCGAGACGGCCGCCGACATTCAAATCCTGTGCAGCTTGTAAATAAAGCGTTGCACCTTGCACTTTCGAGATTTGTTTGCGTAAACGGGTGACGATTTCATCCGCTGATGCGCTGCGTTCATCGCGTGGTTTTAATCCAATAAAGACGATGCCATTGTTGACGGGTCGTGATCCGCCAATCGATGCACCCCAACTGGCAACGTCGGGATCCTTTGCCACCACATCTGTGAGTTTGTGTCCGAGGCGCACCATTTCCGTGAATGACACGTCCTGTGCGGCATCGGTTAATCCTGCAATGATCCCTGTATCTTGTTGCGGGAAAAAGCCTTTAGGTTCTTCGATATATAAGACAACAGTAATCCCAACCGTGACGATAAAGACAATCAGCGTCAGTCCTTGATGGCGTAGTACCGCATCTAAACCACGTGTATATCCCGCCAGCATTTTGTCAAACATGTGTTCGGTATACCGATAAAAGCGTCCGTGTTTGACGTCTTTTTCGGGTTGCATAAACAGTGCGCTCATCATCGGCGTCAGTGTCAGAGATACGAATGCTGATATTGCAATCGTCATGGTCACGGTCACCGCGAATTCGCGGAACAAGCGTCCGATAATGCCACTCATGAGTAATAGTGGGATAAAGACCGCGACCAATGAAATACTTATGGTGAGAATGGTAAAGCCGACTTCGGCTGAGCCTTTGAGTGCAGCTTCTTTGGGCGATAGTCCATTTTCGATATGACGATGGATATTTTCCAACATCACGATTGCATCATCGACGACAAAGCCAACAGCAATCGTCAGTCCCATCAGCGATAAATTGTCCAAACTATAACCAATGACATACATCGCTGCCGCTGTACCGAGCAGTGCCAATGGTACTGTGACGGCTGGAATGACGGTTGCCCAAAAGCTCCGCAAGAATAGGAAAATGACCATGATGACGAGCATGATCGTCAGCATCATGGTGAATTCCACGTCAGTCACAGACGCTTTGATCGTTGTGGTGCGGTCAATGATTTTGTCGACTTTGACCGATGGTGGTACGGCGGCCATGACTTGTGGCAGCACTTTCTGAATTTTTGCCACGGTATCAATAATGTTGACGCCTGGCTGTTTGTAAATCAGTAGGATGATGCCAGGTTTGCCATTTTGCCATGCCGCAAGTTGTGTATTTTCTGCCCCATCAATGGCAACACCAATATCACGTATACGCACGGGCGCGCCGTTCTTATAAGCGATAATGACATCATTCCACGGTGCAGCTTTCTGCAATTGGTCGTTATCATAAATAGTAAAATTATGCGTTTGTCCGCTGACTGATCCTTTCGGAGAATCGACCGTTGCGGTGTTAATGACGTTGGCAACATCGGTCAGCTGAATGCCGAGTGCGGCAATTTTGGCAGGATCGATTTGTACGCGTACGGCGGGTTTTTGTTGACCACCAATATTGACCTGCGCCACGCCAGGAATTTGCGAGATACGTTGAGCGATCACCGTCTCTGCATAATCATCAACTTTGGTGATCGGCAATACATCTGAGTGGACGCTATAAATTAAAATCGCAGAATCCGCAGGATTCACTTTACGATAGGTCGGCGGCGACGGTAAATTTTTGGGGAGTTGTCCGCTCGCCGCTGTAATCGCCGATTGAAGGTCTTGTGCAGCACTATCTATATTACGGTCAAGGTCAAACTGAAGC
>JASLFQ010000159.1 GCA_030150595.1 Aquirhabdus sp. | reverse complement strand
GGAAAATATTTCCTTGCTCGGTGAGTTAAAGGATGCAATTAGAAATGGCCAACTTACATTTCATTATCAGCCAAAAATTGATATTGCGACAGGCGATGTTTACGGTGCAGAAGCACTCATGCGCTGGGATCACCCAAAACGTGGAAGTATTCCTCCAGGCGAGTTTATACCTCGTGCTGAACAAAGCACGTTGATCGATTTAATTACCGAATTTGCTTTGGAGCAGGCGATTGCCCAAATGGCCGAGTGGCAGAAAGAGGGCATTAATGTCTCTGTCGCTGTGAATATTTCGACGCACAATTTGTTGCAGTCACATTTCACCGATTTTATTTTAAACCTTCTTAATCAATATCATTTACGCGGGGAGTTGTTAGAGCTTGAGGTGACGGAAGGCGCGTTAATGATGGATGTGGAGCGCACGATTGATGAACTGCGAAGACTATCTGATCTGAAAATTATCATTTCGATTGATGACTTCGGTACAGGATATTCATCCCTCCAATATCTACACCAATTGCCGATTTCTTTGATCAAGATCGACCAATCCTTTGTCCAAAGATTACCATCAGATAAAGGTGCGGCTTATATTTTAGAAGCTGCGATCATGTTGGCGCACAACATGGGTATCAAGGCTATCGCGGAAGGCGTAGAAAATAAAGAAGTCTATGACTTTTTAGGAAATCTTGGTTGTGATATGGCGCAAGGATATATGATTTCTCGACCTTTACGCGCGGATGAGTTTGTAAAGTGGTATAGAGCATGTGGCGGGAAATATGTTTACGCAAAAAGCGATGACGTAGAAAACTGATTGTTGTTATTTGCTTAGGAGTGTTTGGTCAGGTTAGTGTAAAAGGGAGTTGAGCAATTGCTTTGCATTTGTAAACAAATTGTTACAAACAAAACTTGGACTTGAGCTACGAGTAAACTTGAGCACGATCCGATATGAACGATTAAATGAAAGCATGAGTGATATTTCATCAGAATAATGCGCGAACTCTGCTAAAAAATTTAGCATAAAATACTAATTTATATTATTTTACTTATATTTCGTATGGTGTGCAAAAGATCAGAAAAAATAGGGTGCTTATTCAATTTAAAGAATTGTTAAATAGAAAAATCAATTATTAGATTTGTTATTCCTGTGGTAGAATCGTAACGGATGTATAGAGTACATTCTTTTAAATTTCCATTGTGTGAATGGAGAGTTTTTATGTCCAGCAATAACAAGAAAGAATTAGAATCGGGTTATACAGATTTGGAAGAAAATCAAAACTATCTGGATATGACAAAGGCGCTAATATTTAGTCTTGTGCTCGTTGCACTGGGCTTGATTATTGTTCTTACAGAAATTTTTGGATCGTCTTCAGCTCAGTGATTCGTGATATATGAATTATTGATATGAAAATTTGCTTGAGTTCAAAGTCTTGTGGCTTTGCAACCAGCACAATCACGCACAAACTGTAGAGCAACCGTCCAGAACGCGTTGCTTTGCGTACTGCTGAATATTGTGAATTTGAGTTTCCATTGCAAGAATTTCCTGAGACTCAAACGCGATTGAGTTTTTCATGAAGTTATATGTGGGATTGGAGAAATAGTGCTTTAAACAGCATCATCATCGCCACGGTAATCACAAAGAGTGCGAATGTACGTTGGACAGTTTGTGCCTTGAAATAATGAATGAGCTGGCGTCCGCTAAACATACCCATGACACAGGCGATAATAAAGGGTAAAGCCACCTCCAAATGAAAGGTGTTTTTTTGAATTAAGTTCGAAATAATACCTCCACTACCGACCAGCGCGATCACCATCAAGGACGTTGCAACAATACTATGAATGCTGATATCCGTGGTCTTGCGTAAAACAGGAACCAGTACAAAGCCACCTCCAACACCGAGTAACCCAGTCAGAAATCCTGTCAGTGCGCCAACACCTCCTAGAGTGATAACTGTTTTTGGTGTCCAGTGTAGGCGACCAGTATCTGGATTGATCTGACAATACGCATCCTGAGTCTCTTTTGTTACGGTAGGCATCAGTAAGCGTGTTGCAACAATCAACATCGTGATCGCAAATACAATCATCAAATACTGTGTCGCTAATACATGAGATGCTTTGATCCCAAAAGGTGTGACGGCGATTCCAATGATGGAAATCCAAAGTGCAGCTTTATATCTGACGAGTTTTCGGATGAGCCCTTCAATTGCACCTACGATTGCTGAGCTTGTTACGGCGAGCAATCCGATCGGCGCAGCTTGCGTCACTGACCAGCCCTGACTAAACATCAGTGCAGGAATCGCAAGAATTCCGCCACCTGCGCCCGTGAGACCCAAGATGATTCCAACCAATAGACCGATAATCAGTAAAGTCAGCATAAAACTATCCTAATGATTAGGGATATTTTTTATTTGAGATGTAGTTGCTTCGCCAACAGTAATAGGCATTTTGGCGACTGCAGGTGATTTCGATGATAGATGATTTGGTACGCTCTGCGGGACTCGAACCCACGTCTTCCGCTTAGGAGGCAGGTGCTCTATCCAGTTGAGCTAAGAGCGTAGGATGCGGATTAAATCATAAATTAGGGTAAGATAAGAAGTTATTTCTGGATTTTTTTCAATTTGTTGAATGGATAATTTAATGGTTCAAAATGATGAGGATGCTTTGGCTTATAGTTTTAAGCCTATCATCAATGATTCAGCGAGAGTCATTATTTTAGGTAGTATGCCGGGTGTTAAATCTCTTAAAGAACAACAATATTATGCGCACCCTCAGAATGCATTTTGGCGCATCATGGCTGCACTCTTTGATTTCGATGTTCATACTGCATATGCAGAGCGATTAGAACTCTTGCAATCAGAGGGTGTTGCGCTCTGGGATGTTCTTCATTCGTGTAAAAGAGAGGGTAGTTTGGATTTGATGATTCAAATCGATACACAAGTGCCGAATGATTTTATCTCCCTCTTTCAAAGTCACCCAAAGATCAAACATGTCTTTTTTAATGGTGGTAAAGCCGAAAGTTATTTTAAGCGTTATATTTTTCCGTCATTAGTGGAGTTTGACTTGCAATATATGCGTCTGCCATCAACCAGTCCTGCACATGCGTCTTTGTCATTTGTGAATAAGCTTGAGGCTTGGCGAGTGATTCAGCATCATAAATAAGCTACATGTAACCTTTATTGCGTAGTCTATAGTTTATTTGTTAAAGTGATTTTTTTGGAAATTACCGCACATTTCAAGCTCAATGAGCTATTACACCAAGCGTTGTCTCACCATTTCAAACATACAAACCGCACCTGCAATCGCCACATTTAATGATTCTTGACCACCTGGTTGAGGAATTGTGACGGCGATGGCATTTGCTAATGCTACATCAGTTGCACCTTGACCTTCATTACCCATTAGCCATGCAGTAGGCGTGGTGAGATCAAGTGCATAAAGGCTTTGACTGGCATGTGAACTTGTTGCATGTAACGAGATATCGAGACGTTGAATGACATCCGTGATGTCAGCTTGCTCAATAACCTCTAGACCAAACTGAGCGCCCATACCTGCACGTAGCACGCGTGGCGACCAGACTGACGCAGTGCCAGTCGTACAAATGATTTGTTTAATTCCTGCGGCCGCGGCAGTGCGTAAGAGCGTGCCGACATTTCCAGAATCTTGCACGTCTTCAAGAATAAGAACGTCCGTCGTGATCCGCTCTGGTAGTGAATGATGGACGCTATTGATGAGCGCCATGACATCAACACCCTGACCCAGAGTACGCATTTCCTTATACAATGCATCAGGTAAAACAAAGCGAGAAACTTGTTTCCAGCCGTCTAATAAATCATTGACTTCTGGATGGGTGAGCATGCTTTCGCTGAGGAAAATGCTGTCAGGCGTTTGACCTGCGCGTTGGTAAGCATCCAAAAGATGAATGCCTTCCAAAACGGTTTGTCCTGATTTACGTCGTGCATTGGCTTGTTCAAGCAACCCACGTAGATGTTTCAGGCGTGGATTATCGCGAGATGTAATGGCCAATGGCGTTTTTTCAGGAAGCATTAGTGGGCAAGTACCTATTAAAGTTATTATATAAAATGCTGATTATTCAAGGAAGTCTAAGTCTGGTTGTACGTGATAATGTGTTACACGTAACACTTCATTACGTGAACCGAGAATGACTGGAACACGTTGATGTAGACCATTGGGTTCAACATCCATGATGCGTTGGCGACCTGTCGTTGATGCGCCGCCTGCTTGTTCGATCAAGAAACTCATCGGATTCGCTTCGTACATCAAACGCAATTTCCCAGCTTTTTTCGGATCTTTTAAGTCGTACGGGTACATAAAGATACCGCCACGCATGAGGATGCGATGCACATCACCGACCATCGATGCGACCCAACGCATGTTGAAGTTTTTGCCACGAACACCTTCTTCACCTGCGAGGCATTCGTCGACATAACGCTGCATTGGTGCTTCCCAATGGCGTTGGTTCGACATGTTGATCGCAAATTCTTGGGTGTCAGCAGGAATTTCGAGACGCTCAGAAGTGAGAATAAACTCGCCTAAATCACGATCTAAAGTGAACACGTCAACGCCATTGCCTAAGGTTAAAATCAACATCGTTGATGGGCCATACAAGGCGTAACCAGCTGCAACTTGATGTTGACCAGCTTGGAAGAAGTCACTGGTTTCAATTGAGTTTGAGTTCGGACGCTCTAAGATTGAAAAAATTGTCCCAACGCTCATATTCACATCAATATTGCTTGATCCATCCAGCGGATCAAATAAAATCAAATATTTACCTGATTCGCTGGCGACGATCATTTCATCCATTTCTTCAGATGCAAGTGCAGCGGCAATGCCACCACCGAGCAATGTGTCAACCATCAGGACGTTAGAAATGATATCGAGTTTTTTCTGCGTTTCACCTTGCACATTATCTGTGTTTGCACTGCCCAAAACACCCGCCAACGCGCC
>JASLFQ010000146.1 GCA_030150595.1 Aquirhabdus sp. | reverse complement strand
GAACACAAAATGGGTATCCGCGCTTCTGCAACTGCAGTGTTGAACTTTGACGAAGCGACTGGTTACTTGATCGGCGAGAAAAACAAAGGCTTGAACGCGATGTTCACCTTTATGAATACCGCACGTATCGGTACAGCGGTTCAAGGCGTTGCGCATGCTGAATTGTCATACCAAGGCTCATTGCCTTACGCAAAAGAGCGTATTTCAATGCGCGCATTGTCAGGCAAAAAGAACCCAGACCTCGTTGCTGACGCGATCATTCATCATGCGGACGTGCGTCGTTTATTGTTAACGCAAAAAGCGGTTGCTGAAGGCGGACGTGCGATGATTTATTTCGCAGCACAATTTGCTGACAAAATGACTGATGGCGTTCTAAAAGGCGATCACGCTGAACACGATTATTGGGATGACAAACTCGGCTTCTTCACCCCAATTCTGAAAGGTTTCTTGACTGAAATGGGTCTGGAATCTGCAAACTTGGGTATGCAAGTATTTGGTGGTCACGGCTATATCAAAGAACACGGCATGGAACAAATCGTTCGTGATGCGCGTATCTCTACTTTGTACGAAGGCACAACCGGTATCCAAGCACTCGACTTGTTAGGTCGTAAAGTATTGCTCGGTAGCCGCGGTAAAGTCGTACGCGACTTCACCAGCGATATCCTCAAGTTCTGTGGTAACCAAGCGAACCACAAAAACATGCGCGGTTTTGCATGGGATCTAACCAAGATCTGCGCTCAATGGAACACATTGACTCTACGTCTCATGCTGATGGCACGTAAATATCGTGATGTCGTTTCAAGTGCATGTAATGACTACCTGATGTACTCTGGCTACGCAATGATGGCGTACATGTGGGCACGTATGGCTGCTAAGTCATTTAAAGCATTAGAAAAAGGTGGTAAAGAAACCCCTGAATTCTATCAAGCAAAAATCCAAACAGCTGAATTCTACTTTGAGCGTTTGTTGCCACGCGCACAAGGTCATGCAGAAGCCATGGTTAAACCATCTAAATCATTGATGCAAATGGATATCAATAGCTTTTCATTTGATTACTAACTCATAGTTAGTCATTTAATGTGAAAAAAGGAAGCCGAAATGGCTTCCTTTTTTATGGGTATAAAATGATGCGGTGGTAAACAAGTAGAATATTTCACATGCGATTTCAAGAGTAGGACAAATAAACTTCAGTCATACAGTTCGTCTTTAGGTTGTACGATAAAGCTAATTTTCGACTCTTACCCTCACTGTATTCCTTGATGTTTATTATTAACCCATCAGGCCCTGGCCAGACATTCACATAATTCCATCCTTGATTTTCTAAACTTGATCGAACGCTATTAACATTGATACACATTCCTTCTGGAGGTTCTACTTGACCACTTCTGAAAGAAGGATAATCGCCCCAAGAAAATGTAAAAATATGCCCTGATAAAGATCCTAGATTGAAATACCAATCCTTTTTGGCAATAGTTCCATAAACTGCATTAATAATATCGTTCGTATTGGGATTAATTACAGGTAAAAGGGAGGTATTGAAAATCTTTTCAATGTGATCTTTTTTTATATTGTCATTTGGGGAAGCTGTAATTTTTAAAATACTCTCCCACAGCTCATCTGCTGTAAAAGGATAGGGTGCGTGATATGTCGTTTTTTGTTCATGATTTTGAGTAGATTGAGAGTTATCCGCCCACACCATCGTTGACACCCAAGACCCAAAGAGAATATTTGCGATCAAGCCGTACTTTAGACAACGTATGAATCGCAATACTAACTTCACTCCTTCTCTCCAGCCCCGTCAACGCGTTTCTTCTTTGTCGATCCTTGAATCGCAACTGCACCCGCCACAAAAATCACCGAACCAATCAACGGCCACAATCCCATACCCGTCACTTCCATAATGGTCGCAACACTGCCTTTCCCTTTACTGCCCTTACTCTTGGATTCCATGAGCTTGGCCATTTTCTTCGCTTTTAACTTATGCGAATGAACAACAACATCTTTGCTCTCAAGCACAGCGATTTTGTCTTCAACCAAGGTCAAAAACGCACTCGGCTTTAACTCTAAACCCTTACAAATCGAAAATAACTGATCGATCGTCATCGAAGTTTCACCATTCTCGATTCTCGACCACGACGAATTACTAATGTCTAAAAAATGAGCCGCATCCGATTGCGATAAATCACGCTCTATCCGTCGTTTTGCGAGCAATGAACCAATAATCGCAGGAATACTCGTATGTAAATCTAGCTCTGTAGGCATACGCCATCCTCATCAGACATTGAATGAAATCTTAGCACCATTGCGTATTACGAAGACTAATCTTTTTACACAATATTTGCATAAAATGGGAATTATGTGATTGACGCAACTATTGCATATATCCTAATATTCGCATCTCGAACAAAAGATCGTTTTTTGTACTGCCTTTTAAGAATAGAAATCGCACAGCGTGGGAGGAACATATGACTGCGATGGTAAATATTGGCGATCACCTCGTCACGCCACGCTTGGGATTCACACACCACGGTATTTACGTGGGCGATCAGCGCGTCATCCAGTATTCAGGGTTTATTGATGGCTTTTCAAAAAAACCCGTCTCAATCACAACTTTAGATCGGTTTGATAATGGTTTTGGCTTTTGGGTCGAAGAACCACGTGTGAGAAGTTTCAGTCCTACAGAAAGCGTCGAGCGCGCCTTTAGCCGCCTTGGTGAAAATGAATACAGCTTGATTTTTAACAATTGCGAGCACTTTGTAAATTGGTGCATTTCTGGCATGCACTCCAGCGCACAAATTAAAAAATATACGCTAAACGCTGGCGCTTTCGGTTATGCCGCGTTACAAGGACTTGGTGAAATGATTTCAAGAGCCATGTCACGCCGCCGCGCAACTCATACTTTTAGATGAGTTGAGTGCGCGACTGTCATTCAGGCCAATCAACTGAAAATGCTAAAGCCTGCTTAGTCTCCTAAAAACTCCAACAAAGCTCTATTAACCTCATCCGCATGTGTCCAAATCAATCCATGCGGCGCATCTTTGATCAACACCAATTTTGCACTTTTGATCGCTGCCTTTAATCGCGTTGCCGTTGCGGCAACAGGAACGATCCGATCAGCATCGCCATGAATAATCAGTGTCGGAATCAAAATATGATCTAAATCTTTGCGGAAATCTGTGCCCCAAGCCGTGACGCAATCAAACGTCGCTTTAGGCGATGCCGTAACTGCAATGTTCCACTTAGCTTGCACCACTTGTTCACTGATGCGCGTGCCGCCTAACACATCCACATTATAAAAATTTTGCAAGAAACCCGCTAAAAAAGCTGGACGATCTGCATGAATTGCCTGTTTGATGCCCACAAAAACATTGCTATCCACGCCATCTGGATTATCTTCTGCCTTTTGCAAATAAGGTGGAATCGCGGCAATAAAAACGGCTTTGCTAATTCGTGCAGAACCATATTTCCCCAAATACCGCGCCACTTCTCCACCACCCATAGAGAAACCAACCAAAGTCACGTCATGCAGATCCAATTTCGTCAGTAACTTGTCTAAATCCTGTGCCAACGTATCATATTCATAACCTGTCGAAGGTTTCGTGGATTGACCAAAACCACGGCGATCATAAGTAATCACACGATAACCCGCTTCAAGCAGTGCAATGGTTTGCTTTTCCCAAGATGCCCCACTTTGCGGCCAACCGTGGATCAAAACGACAGGTTTTCCTGTGCCTAAATCCTCGTAATGAAGATTGATATGAATAGAATTTTCAATACCGACATTGACTAAGCTCATGTTGTAACTCCCTGACAGAATACAGTCGAG
>JASLFQ010000141.1 GCA_030150595.1 Aquirhabdus sp. | reverse complement strand
GCGGTCATCAAGCCACCAACTCTTGAAACGCTATACGCCAATCTCAGTAAACTCAGCAAAACACAAGGCACACGACTCGACCAACTCGAAATTGCTAATCGTGATGCACTGACTCGCAACCAGACACTCCAACTTGAAAATGACAATCTCAGCGTTCAAGTAAAAGTGCTACAAAGTGATCGCGGCGCGCAAATGTTTATCTATGGCGCAGTGGCTATCTTAGTTGGTGCGCTCATTGGCTATATCATCGCAAGTCAGTTACGAGGTAATCGTCGTTGGTAACAGCAACTTAGAATGATTGATCAACTCAATTTTCAATTACTTTCCAAACAGATTTCTCAGTTATCTCATTATCAGTGCCTCACCTTTTATGCTGGTGAGTTTGACTTTGGTCTCAGTTTTCTTTCAGCATGGCAACTTTGGCGAGAAAATCTTCCTAAAAATAACAGCCGTTTGCATATTATTGCAACGGCAACAAAACCAATTTCAAGCGAAAAACTGGCAACTCAGTTGGCACTTGCCAATGTCTCTAATGATTTAGCCACACACCTTCTTGCCCAATATCCGCCAGCCATTTCAGGCGTCCATCGCTTAATCTTCAAAGATGAAAGACTCTCTCTCGACCTCTGGTTTGGCGATGTGGTCGATGACTTAAGTGTTCCCGTTTCACCAGCATCGATCACGAAAACTGACGATGGGCCTACCTTTGCAGTCATTGGCGCTGGCATCGCTGGACTTTCAATCACGGAAGCCCTGACACGGCGCGGCTATGCAGTCACTTTAATTGAGCAAGATAAGCCATTGTCAGGCGCGTCTGGTAATCCTTGTGCCTTACTTTTATCCAAGTTACCAAAACTAAATCGTGTCAGTGGCAACCTACAAACCATGGGAGCACTCGCGACAGTGCGTTGGTGGGCAAACTGGACAAATGATGTCGTTACTTTATCTGGTGCATTACTGAAAATCGACGAAGATGATTTAGATAAAATTAAAGGTTATCCGACCGATGTAGTACACGTCATCAATGCTAATGATGCTTCACAAATCTCTGGACTCGGCTGCCAAACCAACTACATGCTAATGCCTCGTGCAGCCAGCATTGACCCACAGGCAATTCGACGGCATGTACTCACTTCGCCACTGGTTACGCTCATCAAAGCCAATGCAACCCAACTCATCAAAAACGAGAATGATTCAGGCTGGACGATTTTGGATAACTATCAAAAAAAGATTATTCAAACAAACAAAGTCATTATTGCCAATGCAAAAGACAGTGTAAAACTCTGCCCAACATTACCGCCACTTACCGTAATTCGTGGTCAAATCTCTTGGTTACCCACAACACCTAAATCGCCTAAAATTGCGCTAGGCTACGGCGGGTACATTACAGAGTTTCAAGAAAAAATACTGCTCGGCTCGTCATTTGTTCGTGACGATATAAGCACAGAAATCAGAATCGCTGAACATGATTCAAATCTGGAATTGTTGAAGGAGGAATTTCCTCAATTTGCAGAAACACTTCCTCCCACAACGACATGGCAAGGTCGCGTTAGCTTACGCGCATTGCCTCGTGACTCCATGCCTGTCGTTGGCAAAGTCCCACAGATGACTGATGTTTTTGTATTAGCGGGATTGGGTTCAAAAGGATTTTCATTTGCACCGCTTTGCGCAGAATTACTTACAGCTCAAATACTTGGTGAAGTATTGCCTATGACGGATAAATTAGCGAATGCTATTCGACCTGATCGATTTATTAAAAAAGAGCGGATTCGCAAACCGTATTACACGCCGCCATCAAATACTAAATCATAAAAAAACAGCCCGTAAGGACTGTTTTTATTCTCACATCAAACCGAATTAACGGTAGTCATGATGACGATGATGATGTGGTCTGTGATGGAAGTCACGACCATGTCCGTAACCACGATCATCGCTATATCCACGACCACCGCCATGTCGGTTGTTCATATTACCGCCAATTGCACCGCCAGCTGCGCCGCCAAGCCCTGCACCGACCAATTGACCATTACGACCCGATTGACCACCAATCGCTGCACCTGCGCCTGCGCCTAGCGCACCGCCGATTGCAGCACGTTTACCACCAGCAACTTCACCGCCAGCTGCGCCACCAACAGTTGCGCCAATTAAACCGCCTGTGCGACCACCCAAAGACTGACCCACTGCTGCGCCTGCAACACCACCCAATCCACCACCCAATGCACTACGAAGCGTATCATCTGCATAAACAGATTGAATACTTAACATTGCTGCGCTAAAAGCAACAGCGGCTAGAATTTTTTTCATAACTTTACCTTTTTCCAAAAGTTTTTAAACCAAGAACAACTCATTTAAGTTGTCACACGTTTCAAAATCAGGGTTAAAAAAATTCCATGCCCATAAGTTGAAGACATGGAACTTTATTCACACGAAATCAAAAAATACAATTCACTGTACCACGATTACGATTTCAATAAATTTATCGTTTAGTAACTGTAGTACCCACGGTCATGCCAGTCACGATGCCAAGCACGGTCATGATCATAACCACGATATCCATCGCCATAATAGGCAACACGATGTACTGGATACACAACTTCGCGATCTGGATAATAGGCTGTTGGGTAATAGGCTACAGGTGCTGGCGCTGCATAATAAGCAGGCTGTCTATAAACGACTGGAGCACGCTCGTAATAGTACGGACGTTGATTCTCTGCGATTACCGCACCACTCACACCACCAATTGCCGCACCAACTGCCATACCATTACGGCCACCAACTGCATGTCCAATCACTGCGCCTGCGACACCACCTAATAACGCAGAACCCACAGGGTCATAATCGGCAAATGCAGGTTGAACAACTGCGACACCTGTCGTGACTGTTAAAATCGTTGCTATCAATAATTTTTTCATGATCGACACTCCTACTGATTTACTTTAAATCTTGATGGGGTTCGTGATGAACTTCCATAATTGAACTTTATGCGTGTCGAACGAACTAAACCATATTTGAACTGTTGCGACTCGTTACATCTCGCAACATTTGTATGACCTGACCCATAAAAACCATCAAATGTGCAGTAAGGGTGCAAAAAACACAGCTTTGTGCAGACATTGCAGATTGTCAAAACCATTTCGTCGGGATTATTTCGCACAAAAAACAATCTTGCTGATCGTTTTGCCTAAAAAATGCTAAAATATGCGATTCCTGATTTATAGCGAATGATTTGATAGACGGTTTTATCGACCTTTTATAAAAAACTTCTGCTACTCCGCGAGCTTGGTAACATTCATGACTGTACAAACGTTTAATCCTCCGAAGACTCAAACAACAAATACGCCAACTCAAGCAGCCTCTATGGCATTGCCAGTTGCGGATGATGCCGCCCCGATTAAACGGTTGTATATCGAGACTCAAGGCTGTCAGATGAATGAATACGACAGTAGTCGTATGGCTGATTTGCTCGGTGATTCACATGGTTATGTGCTGACCACTGATCCAGCCGAAGCCGATATTCTGCTGATGAATACCTGCTCCATCCGTGAAAAAGCGCAAGAAAAAGTATTTAGCGAACTCGGTCGCTGGCGCAAGCTGAAAGAACAAAATCCTGAATTGATTATTGGTGTAGGTGGTTGTGTGGCTTCGCAAGAAGGCGAAGGCATCCAAAAACGCGCGCCTTATGTTGACATGGTGTTTGGTCCGCAAACCTTGCACCGCTTGCCACAAATGCTCAATAAGCATAATGCCAATAAAGCAGACACATCGACCAATCAAAAAATCTCACTCGTTGATATTTCATTTCCTGAAATTGAAAAGTTCGATTTCTTGCCCGAACCTAAAGTCGAAGGCTTTAAAGCATTTGTTTCGATTATGGAAGGTTGTTCAAAATACTGCTCATTCTGCGTTGTACCATATACACGCGGTGAAGAAGTGTCTCGGCCACTCGACGATGTCATTGCAGAGATCGTGAGCCTCGCTGCACAAGGTGTACGTGAAGTCACTCTGCTCGGTCAAAACGTCAATGGTTATCGTGGCGAAATGCACGATGGCGGTATCTGTAATTTTGCCGATCTATTACGTTTAGTCGCTAAAATTGAAGGCATTGGACGTATTCGCTATACCACCAGCCATCCACTTGAGTTTTCTGATGAACTGATTAATGTCTATGCGGAACTACCGCAATTGGTTTCTCATCTACATTTGCCAGTTCAAAGCGGATCAAACCCTGTTCTTGCAGCAATGAAACGCAATCATACAATTGATGTTTATATTGAAAAAATTAAAAAACTTCGTGCCGTTCGCCCAGACATTCATTTATCCAGTGACTTTATTATTGGCTTCCCAAATGAAGGCGACGCTGAATTTGAAGATACCTTGCAGTTTATTCGCGATTTAGATTTCGATCATTCATATAGTTTTATTTACTCAAAACGTCCTGGTACGCCAGCGGCAGAGTTACCAGATAGCACGCCAGAAGACGTTAAAAAAGAACGTCTTGCACGTGTCAAAGCAGTTATCAAAGCCTCAACTGTTGCTAAAACTGATGCGATGTTGGGTAAAACCATGCAAGTGTTGGTAGAAAAATCATCAGATCGTGAAGAAGGTGCGTTGATTGCCAGCGCGGATAATACTCGTCTCGTGCAGTTTGTTGGTGATACTTCATTGATTGGACAGTTTGTGACAGTGAAAGTGACGGATATTCGTAGTATGAATTTAGTTCAGGCAGAGTTGGTTGGTTCAATTTAATAAAAATCGTAGGGGCAGTCCCTTGTGGTTGCCCTAAAATATGAAAGGGCAACCACAAGGGATGCCCCTACAATTAAACGCTAGATGGGATTCGCTTGATTCCCCATCAACAATCTAATCCCCTATCACCTCTTCAACCAATCCGCCACATACGCTGGAATCTCCTCCCAGCCCTTTTGCTGTTGGATTGCATGCGCAAACTTTTTAAATACTTTGAAAGTCACATCTGTATGTTTCTGATACTTCTTGGCAACTTGCTTCGCAACAGACACAGGTACAATCCTGTCATGCCGAGCAGCAACCACCAACATCGGACAAGTAATCAACTTTGCATCCACAGTCGAAGCTTTCTTACGATCTAGCTGACTAAACGCCGTTTCAAAAGCAATCTGACCCGACTCAAACACATACTTTCCGTATTCCTCAACCTGTTGCTCTGGTGTTAACAGATTAAAAATTCCATATTTCGCCTCATTAAATGTCGGTTTCATCGGCTTACGCCAGAAGAATGGCACAGTCGGAACTGAGAGAAACGTCCGCGTAGAAGAAACTCGGAACGCGAAAACACCTGCAGGTGGCGCTGGTGTGAGCAAAACAGCAGATTCAGCCAACCCACGACTCGCAAGAATCTGAGCCAATAAACCACCCATTGAGTGACCGATAATAATGGGTTTTTCTTTGAGGGCTCGAATTTGCTTTTCTAAATCAGCTGCATAATCTAACAAACTCGTCGTGCCTAACTCTTTTGGCGGAGCGTTCAGATATTTTGCATCATGCCAGCGCAATGTCGGCGTAATCACGTGATAACCCAGATTTTCAAAATAGGTTTTATAACCAGTCCAAATTGCTCCTGAACCCCACATGCCATGAATCATAAATAATGTTTTCGACACGACTCAATTCCTTTTAGAGTAGATTCATAAAATTATCTTAACTCAGCGATATAACCCAATAAAAAAGCCAGAGCGAACCCCAGCTTACTTTATGCACTTCTAAAAATATCAGTGCGTTTTAATCCAATCTGCCGCATATCCTGCAATTTCCTGCCAGCCTTTTTGCTGATGAATGGCGTGAGCAAATTTTTTAAATTCTTTATACGTAACATCAGTATTTTTCTTATATTTCTTAAAGATGTTCTTTACAACAGATGCTGGCACAATTTTGTCTTTGCCACCAGAAACGATCAGGATTGGACAAGTAATTGCTTTGGAATCCACATGCGTCGCTTTATTGGCATCTAACGGCCAGAATGCGATTTCAGCGGCAACCTGACCCGATTCAAACGAATATTTTGCATATTCCGCAACTTGTTGCTCTGGTGTCAATAAATTGAGAATACCGTATTTCGCCTCTTCGAATGTAAGGCGCATCGGTTTCTTCCAGAAGCCCCATGCACTCAACACAGAGAGAAATGTTCTGGTTGATGATGGACGCAAAGCCATCACACCTGCTGGCGGTGCAGAAGTTAATAATACAAGTTTCTCAGCCAAACCACGACTTGCCAAAATCTGTGCAATCAAGCCACCCATGGAGTGTCCCATGATGATTGGCTTTTCATCCAACGCACGAATCTGTTTTTCTAAATCTGCGGCATAATCTAATATGCTGACGGTACCTAATTCTGGTGGTGCGACTTTGACGTATTTTTCACCATGCAAGCGCAGTGTCGGTGCGATGACCTCATAACCTTGTGCCTCAAAATAGTCTTTGTAACCATCCCAAATATCACCTGAACCCCACATCCCATGAATCATAAATATTGTTTTTGACATGGAGCATTTCCTTTTTCAGAATTTAGCGAATGCACGAAAAGATAAAGCAAATTGACCCACCCGTCTAGAGCCAGATCGTCAATATCCACATTACACATCATATTTATTTGCCAATCGGATGATTACCAATTTTATTCATAATATTCTCTCGAATATCGTCAAAATATGCTGCTGACCATGCTATAACATACATACATGTTGCGACATAAATGACACCGCTTATGAAGCGACATCTGCCTAAATTCTCAGCCTAAACTTCAAAAGGAAATGCCTTGGCCGCAACCATCAGTCGTACCGTCGAATTCTCTGGCATCACGCTGGAACGTCTTAAAGCCATGGTTGGCGGATATAACGCCCACCTCAAACTCATCGAACAACGTATAGATGTCAAAATATCCCATCGCGGAAGCATGTTTGTTGTTGAAGGTGAATTAGACGCGGTAGAACGAGCGGAAAGTCTGTTAGAGCGGTTGTATCAAGAAACGGAAGAAACGCGAAACCTCACGCCTGAACATCTGCATCTACTGATTCAAGGCAGCCAAACAGATCGGACTCACCATCATACCGATGACGACGAAGATGAGAGCGAAGACCCAGAAGTTTTCCTCAACACACGCAAAGGCAAAATCATACCTCGCGGCGCAAATCAAAAACGCTACGTCCAACGTATTTTAGAAAGTGATATTTCCTTCGGCATCGGCCCAGCAGGAACCGGAAAAACCTATCTCGCAGTCGCATGTGCAGTCGATATGCTGGAACGCAACGAAATCCAACGCATTCTCCTCGTCCGCCCTGCTGTAGAAGCTGGCGAAAAACTTGGCTTTTTACCTGGCGATTTATCGCAAAAAATTGATCCCTATTTGCGCCCTCTGTATGACGCGCTCTATGACATGTTGGGATCGGAAAAAGTTGCGAAACTGATTGAACGTCAAGTGATTGAAGTGGCGCCACTCGCTTATATGCGTGGACGCACGTTGAGCCATTCTTTTGTGATTTTGGATGAGGCGCAAAACACCACGCCTGAACAAATGAAAATGTTTCTGACGCGTATCGGTTTTGGTTCACGCGCCGTGATTACGGGCGACATTACTCAAGTCGATTTGCCACGCGGACAAATGTCTGGACTGGCACATACGCTTCGAGTGATCGAGAAAATTGAAGAAATTCACGTCACGCGATTCCACTCACGTGATGTCGTGCGTCATTATCTCGTGCAAAAAATTGTTGAAGCTTATGAAGATTATGATCTGCAGCACATGAGCGAAAAGATTACCGAACGCCGTCAACGTCTCGCCTTGCAAAAGGCTGCCGTTGAAGCCAATGACTCTGCCAGCGATGCGCAGTATGAAGTTGTCTCTTCACAAGAATCTGTTTAATGGCGCTAAAAAATGAAATCTAGTAAAAAATCGAAACAAGACAGCACCCCAAACAATAAAAAAGTCAGCGACCAGAATAAACGTCGTAAAAAGAAGCTGCAAATCCGTCTACAACAGGTTTGCCACTCAACTCGGCTCAACATTCGCAAACGCGATCTACAAGTCTGGATTTGGGAGGCTTTGGCAACGGCGGGTATTCAGAAAAAACGAAAGTGTGAAGTCACGATTCGAATCGTTGATCTTGAAGAAAGTCAGTTCCTCAATTTTAATTATCGGAATAAAGCGAAGCCAACCAATGTGCTGTCGTTTCCATCTGATTTACCGATGGAAATCATGGATATACTGCCGAACAAACCTTTGGGCGACTTAGTCATTTGCTTACCCATCATCTTGCAAGAAGCCTTTGAGCAAGGCAAAACCGAGCAAGAACACTTCGCGCACTTAGTCGTTCACGGTATCTTGCATTTGCTTGGTTATGATCATGAAATTAGTGATGAAGACGCCGTCATCATGGAAAGTTTAGAAATTGAAATTATGCAATCTTTAGGATTTAGCGACCCTTATGAAGATCGCTAATCTCACCAGTTTTACGATTTAGTTCCCGACTTCCAGTTCATCTTGATCTGAAAAACGCCATGTGCGGATAACACGTAACTCGCTGTAATCCTTCATGGCTTTATCAAAGTGTCCATATGGCGCACCTTGGCGCACGGAATCTTTTGCCGTGTTATCGAGCAAATGTGAGCCAGAGGTTTGCAATAAGCGAATCGCACGAATCGAGCCATCAGGCAGCAGAATCACCATCAACCGCACATCACCTTTCAGCTCCAAACGTCGCGCTTCTGCGGGATAATTTCGATTACCAATTTTCTCCACTTTACGGCGGAATTGATTCATATACACCGCACTCGGATCTGCACGCGTCGATACACTATCGACCGTGTGCACATTGGTTGTACGGCTATATTCTTGCTTCTGATTAGCATACTGTGCTTCTAGCGTTGCAATCATCGATGCTGTTGAAGCCTGCTGATCCTGTTGTTTGCGCATCTGATGCGCTCGTCGATTTTTTTCTG
>JASLFQ010000132.1 GCA_030150595.1 Aquirhabdus sp. | reverse complement strand
ATGAGAAAGCGAACATCATTTTGTGCCACAACAGGAACTTGTAAGTGTTCTGCAAGTGCAAGTACTGCATCAACATAAGCACTTTCGCCGATACGTCCTGTACGCGCGATCGTCAGATAGACCCGATCACCAAAATGGCTGCGCCATGCTTCAAGCAAAGTCTCTGCGCGTTCTGGTGTTGCGCTTCTGAGTGCCTGTCCAACGTCACTATTTTGCCCAAGTAACGCAATCAAGCCATTATTTTTATGAAAGATCCATTGGGTTTTGATCAGAGGGATGCCTAACGTCAGACCTTCAATATAGCCTTGGGAGACCACTTCGGTGAGATGTCTCCAGCCGATTTGATTCATGGCGAGTAATGTGACACGTCCACTATTATCCTCTAAACGAACTTCGCTACCGAGGATCGGTTTAATACCTTTAGAACGGCATCCCGTATAGAACTTAACAGCAGCATGGAGATTCGACAAATCAGTCAGTGCAAGCGCCGGCATATTGCAGACGGCTGCCTGTTTGACGAGCTCGTCAACACGCGCAATCGAGTCAATAATTGAAAATTCGCTATGTACACCAAGATGAATAAAAGTCATATCACATTCCACGCCGACGATGATATTCCTTGTTTTCAAGGAAGGGGGCGATGATAACACGGGTGTATTGTTCGAGTCGGTGTACTAATGTGGAAATTTTTTGTTAGAAAGAATGATTTGGATGAGCAGTAAAACTATAGAACACTAAGAAGTCATTGTTTTGGTAGTGGTCAATAAAAAATTAATATATAACAAATAGATAAAATCAGCACTCAAAGTCAGTGCTGATTTTATGATTGCTGTAGATAATTGCTGATTGCAATTATGACTACGATCGGTCTATTTCGCTGAGCAGATTAGTGCCAATGATGGTGATGCCAAAAATCTGGATCGATAATACAACCGCCAAGACTTAAGCTTAATGCCATGACCATTAAAATTGGAACAATGACTTTCTTCATGATTTTCGCACCTTAATAAATAAATGAAACGTTAAAACTTGTATGTAAGTACAAGAATTCTAGATGATCTTAATCGTCGTGATGATGATCCCAGCCGCCACCGTGATGATCCCAACCGCCGCCATGATGATCCCAATAAAATGGGTCAAATATACATCCGCTCAGACTTAAAGTCATAAGCATCAGTAAAGGAATAATCAGTTTATTCATAATGTATGCGCCTTAATAGTGGAGTCGCTAAAAGCGAACTAAAACAAGCAGTCGTTCGCGCTACGTACTTTAGTATATGTGCAAAAAATTAGGCGCTACTTATTAGAAACAACATCCACACATTTGATTGCCTAAACTGCATACTGTTTAGAGTTTGTGGAAGCTTATGTCATATATACAATAGAAGAGTCATGCATATTACTGTGCTCTATTTAGGCGAACGTACTACAAATAGACGTACATTTCTTTCTTTATCAATGTAATCACCTTTGCCTGTGTCTAAATCGACTGCCCAAGCGTAGCTTCCGCCAAAAAAACTATAAGGTGTTGAAGACCAGTACCAACCATACCCATCAGCGCCATCAGGTTTATAAAACCATGGATATTTATCCGTTTCTGGGTTTCCCGCATCTCTAAGTTTTAACGATTTTAGTTCATAAAGTGTAGGTAGGCGCCAATCATTTTTTCCTGCGATTTGGACATTCTTAGCGGCTTCTTTGGCATCTTTCCACGTCAATTGTTCTGGCGTTCCTGTGCATTCACGACCTGTCCAAGCTTGACCGAGTGAACAGCGTGACCAAATAAGCTTACTATTAGGGTCTTGCCATAAACCTTGAGCATCTAGAGAAAGTTCTGGGTTTTGTACTTGTGCCACATTTGCTGAAGACGTGCTTTCATCAGCAAACACGATTGTATTCATAGCGCTTAAAGACAACGCAGTGACTAACAAACTCAATGTTAAATTTTTGTGCATATGACCCTACATTCTTTAATCGTGATAGTTCTTTTCTTGAGCAAAAAGAGCCGCTCATAAAAGTAAAGATAGGCGGTATATTGCTATAAGTGGTAGGTAAGTGTGATGAATAATGTGATGTTTTATCACACTATCTAAATAAAAGAAGGTGTTCATTCATTTATAAAATTGAAAAACCACACGCAGTGGTGTGGTTCTGATTGAATTCTGACGTTTAGCGTTTTGTCGCCAAAAAGCGCCCGATGCGTGTCATTGCTTCTTTTAACTCACTTTCCGCAGGCAAGAACACCACGCGGAAATGATCTGGTGTTGGCCAGTTAAAGCCAGTTCCTTGTACCAGTAATACTTTTTCGGCTTTCAGTAATTCCAGCATAAAGTTTGTATCATCTTCTATTGGATAGATTTTAGGATCTAAGCGAGGGAAGCAATACAGTGCACCTTCAGGTTTTACGCAGGAAACGCCAGGGATTTCGTTCAGCATTTGCCATGCGATATTACGTTGTTCATATAAACGTCCACCTGGACGAATGAGATCATTAATGCTTTGGTAACCACCCAGCGCAGTCTGAATCGCATATTGTGCTTGGACATTGGCACATAAGCGCATAGAGGCGAGCATATCCAAGCCTTCGATGTAGTCGGCAGCTTTGGATTTGTTGCCTGAAATCAACATCCAACCTGAACGGAAACCTGCCACGCGATGTGATTTTGACAACCCATTGAAAGTAATACACAACAAGTCAGACGCAAGTGTTGCGACAGAGACTTGCTCGATGCCGTCATAAATGATTTTGTCGTAGATTTCATCAGCAAACAAAATCAAATCGTGTTTACGTGCTAAATCAACCATCTGCTGCAATATATGACGTGGGTAGACAGAGCCTGTTGGATTGTTAGGATTGATGATCACAATACCGCGCGTGTGTGCTGTGATTTTCGCTTCCATGTCAGCAATATCAGGATACCAATGATTTTCTTCATCACATTTATAGTGAACCGCCTGACCGCCAGCCAGATTCACAGATGCAGTCCATAGCGGGTAGTCGGGCATTGGAATCAACATTTCATCGCCAGTATTCAGCAACGCTTGCATCGACATGACGATGAGTTCAGACACGCCATTGCCAATATAAACGTCATTCACGTTTACAGCGTCTTGCATGCCTTTTTGTTGGTAATACTGCAACACTGCTTTACGTGCAGAGAAAATACCTTTCGAGTCGCTGTAGCCGACTGCATTTGGAAGATTCAATGCAATATCTGACAAAATTTCTTGTGGTGCTTCAAATCCAAATGTTGCAGGGTTGCCGATATTCAGTTTAATGATCTTATGCCCTTGTTCTTCCATCGCCGTCGCCGCTTTCAGCAATGGTCCGCGAATGTCGTAACAGACTTTATCGAGTTTTGAGGATTTACCGATTTGACGTGACATGATAGGGCTCTTGATTTTAGGTGAGGTCATGGGTGATACAGCGGTTTGTGAAACATTCTTTCGTAAATTCTGCAAAGGTTCTCTTAAGTTAGATGATTGTTTTAGCTCATCTATTTTTGATTCAATTTGCATGCGATATTCTGTTTTCAGACTTCTGGTTGCATCGTCATCATCTGGCAGAATCACAATATTGTTTTCCAGTACGGTAGATAGTGCGTAAGTATCTGTCTTGAATGTACCCAAATTTTTAGACGTAGCTCTTTTCTTCTCGTTATCATAACCAGAATAAACAAGAACTTGGATGTGGTTTTTCTTGTTGACGAAATACATTTGAGATCGCTCTAAAATCTATTAAAAAAGTGTGACGTGCTAAAAATTGATTTTTGCACGATACATATTGAGTATTCTATAGCAAAATGGATGATTGATATATATCTGTCATACTTATTGTTGTGTATTTTTATGTAAATTTCGATTAAATAATTCGACTATCTGTCGTATTTTGATTGATAGTTGTGTGCTTTTTAATTCGGAACCTATGGGTCTGTTTAATTAACCGATTTAACACACGTATTAGTTGAAAATATGGCACATTAAAGGTCAGATTTTAGATTGATTTGAATAAGGAGAAACCTATGCCTACAGTGAATAAAACTGATCAAGAGTGGCGACAAGAGCTTACGGCTGATGAGTTTCGTATCCTTCGCCAGAAAGGTACGGAGCCTGCGTTTTCAGGTGTTTATTGGGATACTAAGACTGAAGGTGTGTATCGCTGTAAAGGCTGTAATACTGAATTGTTCCGCTCTGATGATAAGTTTGATTCAGGTTGCGGTTGGCCGAGTTTTACGCGCCCATTAGAAGGCGATAGCGTTGATGAACATCGTGATTTAAGTCACGGTATGATTCGTACAGAAGTGACTTGTCATCACTGTGGGTCACACTTAGGGCACGTGTTTAATGATGGACCGCGGGATGCGGGTGGTTTGCGTTATTGCATTAATTCAGCCTGTTTAAATCTTGAAGAAAAGTAATTGCTGTCTTAGTCGTTTGCATTTTTGAGAATTTATGAACGTCGAGTTGATAGTTAGGGATTGCAGACTCGGTGAACTAGGTCTAATCTCGGTCAGGTATCCAGATAGTTGAATTCATATTTTTGAATGAACACTTTAATTTAAAGGAAGATTTACATGACAAGCATTTATGATTTCAGCGCAGAAAAACTAGAAGGCGGCGATCAAAGTTTTGCAGATTATCGCGGCAAGGTTCTTCTGATTGTGAACACGGCAAGCAAATGTGGCTTTACGCCGCAATTTGAAGGCTTGGAACACGTTTTTAAAGAATATCAAGACAAAGGCTTGGTTGTTCTTGGTTTTCCCTGTAATCAATTTGCGTCACAAGATCCAGGTGCAAATAGCGAAATTGGTGAATTCTGCCAACGCAATTATGGCGTGAGTTTTCCAATGTTTGCCAAGATTGATGTGAATGGTAGTGATGCGCATCCACTCTATAAATTCCTGACAAAAGAAGCCAAAGGCATCTTGGGTAGCGAGTCAGTTAAATGGAATTTCACCAAGTTCTTGGTTGGCAAAGATGGCAATGTGATTGACCGTTATGCACCAACAACCAAACCAGAATCAATGATTGGCGATATTGAAAAAGCATTGAATGCTTAATATTATCTGACGCCTGTATTTGCTGTTTAATGAAAACACCCGCGAAATGTGGGTGTTTTTTTATGCGGATAACAAACCTAAGCATACTGTTCAGCATGAATTAAGGTCTTAAATCTGCTATTCTTGCCGCTAAATTTTTTAACGTTTTACTTTGTTTTGTCGTTATAGCTTTTACATCGCTTCGACGCATTTCCCGACTTCATTTAGATCATCAAGAGATACACCATGACGCAGCAAGGGCAATTTCCAGCAAACTCTGAAAAATCAGTGACTACAGAGCCGCAAGTATCAGTTAATGAAATGATTGCCCAACGTCATGCCAAGCTTAAATCTATTCAAGAAAAGACCGCTTTAACAGGCGGCAATGCATTCCCGAATACTTTTCGTCGTAATCATTACGCGCAAGATTTGCATGATACGTATAAAGATGTTGCTCAAGAACAATTCGTCGAAGGCGATAAAGTTGTTGTGCAACTTGCTGGTCGTGTGATGTTGAAACGCGTGATGGGCAAGGCGAGTTTCCTGACTATTCAGGATATGAGTGGACGCATTCAGATTTACGTGTCTAAAAATGATATTGATGAAGCTGTTTATGATGATTTCAAAACGTGGGATTTAGGCGATATCGTTGGCGTTGAAGGTTATGTATTCCGTACCAAAATGGGCGAGCTATCTGTTCACGCAACAAGCGTTGAGTTGCTGACAAAATCATTGCGTCCATTGCCTGATAAATTCCACGGCTTAAGTGATACCGAGGCGAAATATCGTGCACGTCATCTTGATTTGATCACGAATGATGACACCCGTAAAACCTTTAAAATCCGCGCACAAGTGATTTCAGGCATTCGTCAGTTCTTGCTGAATGAACGCTATATGGAAGTTGAAACGCCAATGATGCATATCATCCCTGGTGGTGCAGCCGCGCGTCCTTTTGCAACGCATCACAATGCGCTGGATATGGAGTTGTATTTACGTATCGCGCCTGAACTTTACCTGAAGCGCTTGGTGGTTGGTGGTTTTGAACGAGTATTTGAAATCAACCGTAACTTCCGTAACGAAGGTGTTTCAACTCGCCACAATCCTGAATTTACGATGATTGAGTTCTATCAAGCGTATGCGGATTATAAGGATTTGATGAAGCTGACTGAAGATATGCTGGAGCATTTGGCGCTGCAAATCTTAGGTTCAACCGATGTGCCTTATCAAGGCGAAGTGTTTAGCTTCAAAGGGCCATACAAGAAAATTTCTATGGCGGATGCAATTCGTGAGCACAATCCAGAGATTAGTGCTGAGCAAGTGCAAGATCGTGCGTTCTTGGCGAATTTTGTACAGACCGTGTTGAAAGAAAAAGTCAAAGAAGGTTTCGGTTTGGGTAAATTACAAACCATCGTGTTTGAAGAAACTGTTGAAACCAAACTTCGCCAGCCGACTTTCATTACAGAATATCCAGCGGAAACTTCACCGCTGGCACGTCGTAATGATCATAATCCGCATATTACGGATCGCTTTGAATTCTTTATTGGTGGACGCGAGTTGGCGAATGGTTTCAGTGAGTTGAATGATCCAATCGATCAAGCTGAACGCTTCCGTCAGCAAGTTGCTGAGAAGGATGCAGGTGATGATGAAGCGATGCACTATGATGCGGACTTTGTTGAAGCACTAGAATATGGCTTGCCACCGACAGCCGGTGAGGGGATTGGTATCGACCGTTTAGTGATGTTGTTTGCAGATGCAGCAAGTATTCGTGATGTGATTTTGTTCCCGCATATGAGACGTAAAGAAGGTTAAGAGGTTACATGGCAAGAGAAACTTTGCAGTTACCTCAACCTGAAGATGTCTTGTACTTTTCACAGGATGAGGTTGCTGCGCTCGTCAAACAATGGATTGATGTATTTGCAATAAGTAAAGTTGGAGTGAATACAAAAGCCTATTTATGGCATATTTTTAGTTCGTCTCGTTATCCAAGTTTATCGGGTAACGAGGCGATAATGGAGTATGAGAAGCAAGTTGCTTCCGAATACATCGTATTATCAAATGATAGAAAATCAGCTTTTGCCACTAAAAACAAACCTTTGAGTTCTTTTGTTTTTTATTCCGATTATTATGTATTTCCTGCTAATTTTGCTTGGACCATGGCGTTCACGCATGAAGATGGTTGGTTAGGTCCATATTTTGCGCGTCATGTTGACTATGTTAAGTTAAATCAATTCAATATTGAAAAAATCCATAAACTTCAACAGATCGAACAAGCTCGTTTGAAAGGGTGGAGTTGATAAAATAGCCTTAGAGAAATTTGCGCTTAGGTTAACTTTCTAATGCTCAGAAATTTGAAAAGAAGAGCAGGAGTATTAAATGACACTGGCTGTCTTATCTGATCTGAACCAGATCACCGAAACGCTGATTCAGATTCCTGCTGGCGAACGCCGCTGGCTAGGAAATCTGAAGGGTGCACTGCCATCTTTAGTCTTGGCAGAACTGGTGAAGCGATCACAACATCTGGTTGTGATGGTGGCAAAAGACAGTGCACAAGTCAGTCTCATTGATGAAGAGTTACGTTTTTTTGGTGTGACGCCACATGTGTTTCCCGATTGGGAAACCTTGCCTTATGATCGATTGTCCGTTCATCAAAGCATTATTTCTGAACGGTTGTCACTATTATCCAATATGCCGCAGCAGGGGATTGTG
>JASLFQ010000118.1 GCA_030150595.1 Aquirhabdus sp. | reverse complement strand
AGCAACGATTGCTGGTGGAATCGTGCCGTAAAAGACCCATTGCCATGTACCCGCATCAATGAGTTCTGCTGCAAGGATAGGCGCAATCGCAGAGCTACTGAATACGAGCATCATGAAGTATTTTAAAGGACGTCGTCGTTCTGCTTTGGGGAACATTAAGTTGATGAGAACGCGACAACTGGTAAAGAATGCGCCACCACCTAATCCTTGAATAAACCGTGCAACGATTAAGCTTAATAAGCCGACACTATTCGCACAGCCTAATGCACCAATAATGAATAATCCCAAAGCGAGCATGAGGTAATAGCGATAGCCCAAATGCCGTGCGAACCAATGCTGCATGACGATCATGAGCATAATGCCAACCGCATAAGCCGTTTGGACTTGGGCAAACTCATAGGGGCCAGCGTCGATGCCACCCATGATGTGTGTGGCGGAGAAGATGAACATTTGGCTTTCAAGAAATTCAACGGCAGTGACCAAGCCGATGAGCAGCATCAGAATGATTTTTTTATTTTGTCGTAACAAGTGATGCAGTCTATTACGTAGGTATAAAGAATTGTTTGGTCGCATACCGTAAGGCATATAAAGTGATTCGTATAATTGTGTCATTAAAACTAAACAGAATCGCTATGCCAGAAGATTTTATTTGAGTTATGTTAGTGACCAATGACTGTATGATTCTGAATAGGTGCTTCGCTAGCTATTCATTTTAAATAACTGTTCAAATATTGATTCAATCAGAGAGATGACTATGACTACCGTCCGCGCCTACGCAGCCCATGCACCGAATCAGCCTTTAGAGCCATATCAATATGAAGCGGGTGAGCTCAAAGCGCATGAGGTTGAAGTCAAAGTTGAATATTGTGGAATTTGCCATTCTGATTTATCTGTGATCGATAATGAGTGGGGCAGTACGGTTTATCCAGTCGTTGGCGGACATGAAATTATTGGAAAGATTGTCGCTCTAGGTTCTGAAGCGCGCGGATTGAGTGTTGGGCAAACTGTCGGTATTGGCTGGACGGCTGATAGCTGTCAGCATTGCAATCCATGTATCAATGGCAAACAAAATCTGTGTGCAACTTCAACAGCAACCATTGTGAAGCATCATGGCGGTTTTGCTGAAACCGTGCGTGCCAGTTGGCAATGGGCAATTCCTGTCCCAACGAATTTAGATCCAGCAAAAACAGGCCCGATGTTGTGCGGTGGTATCACCGTATTTGCACCATTACTGCAACACAATACTTTGCCCATTCATAAAGTGGGTGTGGTGGGTATTGGCGGTTTAGGGCATATGGCGATTAAGTTGTTTAAGGCATGGGGCTGTGAAGTGACGGCATTTAGCTCTAATCCTGACAAAGCTGATGAGATTAAAGCGATGGGCGCTCATCATGTGATCTCAAGTCGCGATAAACGTGAACTGTCGCAAATCAAAGGGACATTGGATTTGATCGTCAGCACCGTGAATGTGCCACTGGAATGGAACAGCTATTTGTCTGCACTTGCACCTGAAGGCAAATTACATGTGGTTGGTGCGGTATTGGAACCGATTCCTGTGCCTGCATTTAGTTTGATTGGTGGTGCAAAGAGCGTTTCTGGCTCACCAACGGGTTCGCCGTGGGCATTGCGTACGATGCTGGATTTTGCTGCGCGTCATGGGATTGCACCGCAAGTTGAAGAATACCCAATGTCGCAGATCAATGAAGCCATTGCCCATTTGAAGAGTGGTAAAGCTCGGTATCGCGTGGTGTTGAAAGCTGATTTTGAGTGAAAAGGTTGGAATTTAGAATCATCTAACTTATTGATGGGATATTTATTGTAAGTTAGGTGGCTTTGATCGAGTCATATTGCTGATCCTGATATTGCCATGATAGAGTCGTGCGTCGGTAAATGTTTTACTTCCTTTAATAGCGTGTAGTTTATGGCATCTTCTCATCAATCCAAAAAACCAAAAAAAGCATTTACTCCTAAACTCAAGCAGCCTTCATCACAATCGCCTTCCAGCGCGTCATTTCCAGTTTCTATTCACAGGGATTTACAACTCGCTGCATGGTTGACACCAAATCATGATACCCATTTCTATTTGGGATTAGCCTTTTATCACAGTGGTTATTTCGCACAGGCGAAGGAAAGTTTCTTACAAGCGTTAATCTATAACCCTCAATCAGTGGAAGCTCGCTTTAATCTGGCGTTGGTTTTCGAAGCTGAAGAAAATTTTGAAGAAGCACATCAAGCATATGTACAGGTTGTTGAACTTAACTCTAATCATATAGAAGCTGCATTTGGCAATATGATTGCCTTGAACAACATACTGTATCCCCTAGATATGCCTCGCCAGTTCGATATACTTAAACTTTATAGTCGGCAATATGAGCATTCAATAGCACAAGATGAGACGACGAAATTTGAATTGAAAACTCATTCACCACTTCGGATTGGGTTTGTTTCTTCTGATTTACGCGAACACCCTGTAGGGTATTTTTTAGACAGCACTTTAGAACAGCTTAGACTGGATCCAATATTAAATTCCAAATTAGAACTGATTGCTTATCATAATCAATCAGTACAGGATGATTTTACGTTTCGTCTTCATGAGCACTTCGATTCATGGTATCGGGTGGATGGATGGATGGATGATCGTTTAGCAGAACAAGTTAAACGAGATAAAATAGATATTTTGATTGACTTGTCGGGTCATACCCGCGGGCATCGATTACCTGTGTTTGCGAAAAAAGCTGCGCCTGTACAAGTGAGTTGGTTGGGATACTGGGGGTCGACTGGACTTTCAAACATCGATTATGTGCTGGCTGATCCATTTTGCGTTCCTGCTCATGAGGAGTTATGGTTTTCTGAGAAAATTTGGCGGCTTCCTCATTTACGATATTGTTTCTCAATCCCTGATATAGCGCCTGATGTTAGCCCACAGCCTTGTTTAAATCGACAGAAAATCGTATTTGGGTGCTACCAGAAGATACTTAAAATCAATAGTGGTGTTTTGCAGTGTTGGGCCCGCATTTTATTGGATTGCCCACAAGCCCAATTGAGAATTCAATCGAAGGATTTGGATGAAGTAGGTTCAAAAGACAGACTACTTGAGCGTATGAGGAAGATAGGAATAAATACACAGCAGGTTGATTTAATTGGTAAGACGTCACGTAAAGAATATCTAGCTTCTTATGCAGAAGTAGATATGCTGTTGGATACTTTTCCGTATCCTGGCGGCACAACAACCGCTGAAGCACTCTGGATGGGTGTACCAACGATTACGTTGGCTTTGCCCAGCATGCTTGCTCGACAAGGTGAAGCACTGATGGTTAATGCAGGCTTACCAGATTGGGT
>JASLFQ010000085.1 GCA_030150595.1 Aquirhabdus sp. | reverse complement strand
GTCACGGCCCATACCTACGTTTGCACCAGCATGAAATTCAGTACCGCGTTGACGCACGATGATGTTACCAGCGATGATCTTTTGACCGCCGTACATTTTAACACCGAGCATCTTAGGATTGGAATCGCGACCGTTGCGGGTTGATCCACCAGCTTTTTTATGTGCCATGAGTTTTAACTCCTCAAGCGTAAAATAGGTTTAAAAACAAAGGTTAATGATTATATAAAATCAAAGATTACGCTTTAATCGCAGTAATTTTGATTTCAGTGAACCATTGACGATGACCTTGTTCTTTGT
The DNA here is from genome assembly GCA_030150595.1 of Aquirhabdus sp. Lineage (GTDB taxonomy): Bacteria > Pseudomonadota > Gammaproteobacteria > Pseudomonadales > Moraxellaceae > Aquirhabdus. The sequence goes on along the minus strand of JASLFQ010000085.1, from coordinate 6,051 downwards.
GGTAATGCTTACGGCGGCGATGCTTAACAATACGGATCTTGTCATGGCGACCATGGCTCAGGATTTCGTAAGTAACGCTTGCACCAGCAACAGTAGGCGCGCCGATTTGGATGTTATCACCATCCACAACCATCAAAACTTCACTATCAGTGATGCTTTCGCCAGTTGCTGCTTTGAGCAGTTCAACTTTCAAGTATTCACCAACTACTACACGGTGCTGTTTACCACCGCTTTTAATAACTGCATATGCACTCATATTTAACACTCAGCAAAGACCCGTGTTCGCGGTGCCGACACTAAAATTGTCTCGGGCTTCAAACCTGCGTCACTGGGTTGATTCATACAAATCATTAGACCGCGCATTGTAGAGATTTTAAATGGCGACGACAAGCAATATTTTGCACATTTTATCACCAGCCTTAATCCATTTTTAAGGGTAATTGATATCTCTTTATTGCCTTTCTTGGTAATTTTTATAAAAATTTAAGATCTAAGCGAATCTAGACTGGAAGTTACGATCAAGGACGGTTAGCATGGACGCGAATTTGGAGAGACTTAGGGACTAATTTCCTAAAAATCGAGCCAATTTCAATGTAAATTCTGATGAACGGAATCTCAAAAAATATTTGTTTTAAGAGCAGCTTTATAAATGACAGACTTTAATAGCATCTTACATCCTGTCGCTGATGATTTTACCGCTATGGATCATTTCATCAAAACGGGCATTAACTCCAAAGTACCGTTGGTGCTGAGTGTGAGTAGCTATGTCGTTGAAGCTGGTGGCAAGCGGATGCGCCCGCTCATGTCCCTGCTCGCCGCACGTGCCTGTGGTTTTGCTCAGGGTGATAACCCAAAACAAACCGATCAACACCTTAAACTCGCTGCAATCATTGAAATGCTGCATACCGCAACGCTGGTTCACGATGATGTCGTTGATGAATCAGGTTTGCGCCGTGGTCGCCCAACGGCAAATGCGACGTGGAGCAATGCGACTGCGGTTTTAGTTGGGGATTATTTGATTGCGCGCGCGTTTGATTTATTGGTCAAACTCGGTGATTTAGAGTTACTGCACATCATGTCCAGTGGTACGTGTGAAATTGCAGAAGGTGAAGTGTTGCAGTTGCAACATCAGCATAACCCTGACTCCACCGAAGCTGATTATTTACAGATCATTTATGGTAAGACCTCACGCTTATTTATGTTGGCGACCGAAGGCGCTGCGCTGCTCGCGCATACTGAGCATTTACGTGCACCATTGAAAGCGTATGGCGAACATTTTGGTAATGCGTTCCAGATCATTGATGATATTTTGGATTACACATCGGACGCTGCGACATTAGGTAAAAATATTGGCGATGATCTTGCTGAAGGCAAGCCGACATTGCCACTCATTGCAACGATGCAACGGGTGCACATCAAAGATAACGAGATGATTCGTCACAGCATCCAAACAGGTGGACTCAAGGACTTAGACAAAATCGTTGATTTAGTCAAAAACAGTGGTGGCTTGGAATATTGCCAAATGCGCGCGAAGCAAGAAACCGAATTGGCAATTGCTGCATTAAACCCACTATCCGACTCAATTTATAAGCAATCATTAATCAACTTAGCGCAATTGGCATTGGATCGATTAAAATAATCTCTGCTTGCCGAAAAACTGAAAACTATAAATCAACGAATTATCTATCCGTAAGAATTTACCTCGGACTATACTCAAGATGACTTGAGGAGTTCGTGATGAATACGATCGTTGAAGCACTCTATGTTGGTACGCTGCAAACCCTCGCGCCTGAAGGTCAACAAACAGGAATCTACAAACATAGTATTCAAACTGTGAACGTCAATTCGCTTGGTTTGATTGGTGATGTACAAGCAGATAAACGTGTTCATGGCGGCATAGAAAAAGCAGTTCATCAATATGCGCTTTCAAGTTACGCCACGATCATTGCGCAATATCCAGAACTCAAAGACATCGCCATTGCAGGCTCAATTGGAGAAAATATCTCAAGCCAAAATATGGACGATGGTAACGTGCATATTGGTGACATCTATCAGATTGGCTCAGTCACTCTACAAGTCTCTCAACCACGCAGCCCATGCTGGAAAATCAATCATCGTTTCGATACGCATCTACTGTCTAAGTTTATTGCTGAACATTACATCACGGGTTGGTACTATCGTGTCTTGCAAGCTGGCGAAATCAAAGTCGGCGACTCTATTACGCTGTTAGAACGGTTTACTGCAAATATGAGCATCGCTCGTTTCAACAAAATCGTGACGAGCCACCCGCCTACTTTTGACATGCTGAAATTGGCAGCAAACTGTCAAGGACTCTCTGAGGATTGGAGGAATCGTCTTATTCATAGACTGGACTATTTAGAAAAGAATAAGACTTAATGAAATCTTACTTAACAAGCTGAATATTAAAAATTAGCCTAAATTTAATACGCATAATTTTTAATATTAATTTTTGATAATTTATTGTATTACCCCCTTGCGCCATTTTGTACTAAGCAGTACTCTTTACAAACAATACTATTCAGTACGCTTCCTCAAAACAGCAGAGTAGATTGACACACACTTAAAATTTGAACCCGAAATCTCTGTTCAATGTACTCAACACTCATAGATATGATCCGCAAACATCAGGTTTTCACATCACTGTTCTAAACCTCAAACTATTGCTCTTCATTACGATTTAAACAACGTTTTGGCAGGTCAAAAAACAACTTGCCTACAACACAAAAGACCATTCGAGGTTGTTATGAAATCGCGTCAATCGATACAAAATCCTTCGTTCTACAAAAAATCAAACGCTTGGCCAGCGGTTTTACTGCTGTCTACGCTTTCTATCAGCATTGCGCTCACTGCTTGCGGTAAAAAAGATGCAGCGGGTGCGAGTGGTGCTGGTGCAGGTGGCATGCCACCGCCAGAAGTCATCGTGGCTGTTGCTCAGCGTCAACCGATCTCTCAATATGTCGAATTGGCAGGTCGCACCAATCCGTTTCAGCTCGCACCAGTGATTCCACAAGTGGGCGGTGTCATTCAAAAAATGTTATTTACCCAAGGTGACTTGGTCAAAGCAGGTCAGCCGCTCTATCAAATTGACCCTGCACCATTCCAAGCGGCGCTGGAAACGGCACAAGCTGCGGTGCAGTATGACAAAGCCAACCTTGCTGCCCTTAAAGTCACAGGCGCTCGCTACAAAGCACTGATCGCAACAAACGCTGTCAGTCAGCTTGACTATGATAATGCAATGCAGCAAATCGCATTAGCAGAAGCAACACTCGCGGGTGGCATCGCAAATCTACGTACAGCACAGATTAATCTGGACTACACCACGATTCGCTCACCGATTACAGGTTTGAGCGGCGTATCTGCGGTGACACCAGGTGCGTTGGTCACGGCAAATCAAGCGACATCACTGGTCTCCATTACTCAAATGGATCCAATGTACGTGGACATTAGCCAGTCCAGTGCGGACATGCTGAAACTGCGCAAACAAATCCAATCGGGTGTAATCAGCAAATCAAGCAATGCGCCGATCACCATCACCTTAGAAGACGGTAGTAGCTATCCATTGCAAGGTCGTCTTGAACTCACTAATCCTAGTGTTGATCCAACAACAGGTTCGGTCACGTTACGCGGCATTATTCCAAATCCATCTGGCACACTTCTACCTGGCATGTACGTCAAAGCACGTCTGACTCAAGGTGTGGTGAATGACGGCATTCTACTGCCACAACAAGCAGTGACACATGATCCGCAAGGAAATGCCACTGTGTTAGTCGTCGCAGAGGATGGCACGGTGAGCCAACGTACAATTCAAGCACCGAATACTCAAGGCAATCAATGGCTAGTCACGAGTGGACTACAAAATGGCGAACGCGTCATTCTTGAAGGTTCACAAAAAACCAAGCCTGGCGGCAAAGTCAAAGCAACCGTTGCACCCGCAGATGCAGATAATGCAAATCCAGCAAGCAGCCAAACCTTAAAACCTGTGGCATCACCATCAACAGCTTCGGCAAAATCTTAAGGAGCAGTTGTAATGTCACGTTTTTTTATTGATCGCCCCATCTTTGCGTGGGTGCTTGCTATATTGGTCATGCTAGGCGGCGCATTGTCGATTTTGACCATGTCAGTTGCGCAGTATCCAAGTATTGCACCACCAACCATTACAGTCAGCGCGTTATATCCTGGCGCATCTGCAAAAACTGCAGAAGATACAGTCACGCAGATTATTGAACAGCAAATGAAAGGACTGGATGGATTGTATTATATGTCCTCAACCAGTGCTTCCAACGGCTCAGTGTCTGTCACCTTGAGTTTTAAAGCAGGTACAAATCCTGATATTGCTCAGGTTCAAGTGCAGAACAAACTACAAGCTGGGATTGCACTGTTGCCACAAGCGGTGCAGCAACTCGGGATTACGGTTAGTAAATCTGGACGTACATTCTTGATGGTGCTGGGCTTTGTGTCCACCGATGGCAGCATGAAGCCTGTTGATATTTCAGACTATGTCGTTAGCCATATCGTTGATCCGATTAGTCGGGTACAAGGTGTCGGTGATACGCAAGTTTTCGGTACACAACACGCCATGCGGATTTGGCTCGATCCAGCAAAGCTTAACAGTTACAAGCTGACTGCAACCGATGCGATTAATGCCATCCAAGCGCAAAACACTCAGGTTTCTGCAGGGCAGCTTGGCGGAACACCTGCGGTTGAAGGACAAGAACTCAACGCGACGGTGACGACGCAAAGCTTATTACAAACACCTGAACAGTTTAAGAATATTCTGCTCACTACAACCAGTACGGGTGCTCAGGTTCACTTAGGCGATGTATCTCGCATTGAGCTCGGTGCAGAGAATTACGATACTGTTGCACGTTATAACCGCATGCCTGCATCAGGTCTTGCGATTAAACTTGCCGCAGGTCAGAACGCGTTAGATACAGCGGCTGCGGTGAAGAAAAGATTAGCGGAACTACAACCCAACTTCCCGCATGGGCTTGAAGTGGTTGTGCCTTATGACACCACACCAGTCGTGAAACTCTCGATCAAAAACGTGATTGAGACGTTGATCGAAGCGATTGCCTTGGTCTTCTTGGTCATGTATTTGTTCTTGCAGAACTTCCGTGCAACATTAATTCCAACGATTGCGGTGCCTGTCGTTTTGCTGGGTACATTCGGCATTTTACATCTGCTGGGTATGTCAATTAACACGCTGACATTGTTTGGTCTCGTACTCGCAATCGGCTTGCTCGTCGATGATGCAATCGTCGTGGTCGAAAACGTCGAACGGATCATGCACGAGGAGCAACTAGGGCCGCTGGAAGCGACACGTAAATCAATGGATCAAATTACGGGTGCATTGATTGGGATTGGCTTGGTCTTGGCAGCTGTATTTGTCCCGCTGGTGTTCTTTGGTGGTTCAACTGGCGTAATTTATCGTCAGTTTGCAGTCACATTGATCTCAGCGATGGGGTTATCGGTCATGGTTGCTTTGATTCTCACACCAGCGCTGTGTGTGACGTTATTGAAAGCACCCGATCCAAACCACCATGAGAAAAAAGGTTTCTTTGGCTGGTTTAATCGCATGTTTGACCACAACAGTAAACGCTATCAATCTCTGGTTGGAAAAATGCTGACCAAGAGTGCACGCTATGTGATCATCTATGCAGCAGTGATCGGCATCATGGCATTTTTGTTCCTTAAATTGCCAACATCGTTTCTGCCTGATGAAGATCAGGGCATTCTGTTTAGCCAAATCCAGCTCCCAGCGGGTGCAACACAACAGCGCACAGCGAAAACGATTCATCAAGTTGAAGACTATTTCCTCAACAAAGAAACAGATAATGTCAAAGGTGTCTTTTCAGTCGCTGGTTTTAGTTTTAGCGGTACAGGCCAGAACACGGGCATTGCATTCGTACTTCTCAAAGACTGGAATTAGCGTACCGCAGCAAGTCAGAGTGTTGGCGCAGTAGCTGGTCGTGCGATGGGTGCGTTCTCGCAAATCAAAGACGCGTTGGTCTTTGCCTTCCCCCCACCTGC
>JASLFQ010000081.1 GCA_030150595.1 Aquirhabdus sp. | reverse complement strand
CATGACACCGCAGACAAAATGTGGAATTGCATTGGTCAGGAAAGCACCGCCAAAAGCATAGGCAATGAGATTATGCCAACTCATGATTAAACCCCTTTCGCATGCGTTTTATTAAGCAGTGCAATGATTTCTTGAGTTGTACCCGTTTCGCCCAATCGCGGGAAAATTCGCGTAATACTGTTATGGTGTGCATCAGGATTCATATCGGTCATGGCATCCACAGCAAACGTGACATTGAAGCCAAGTTCATGCGCGAAACGAGCAGTCGATTCAACGCCAATACTCGTAGCAACGCCAGTCAGCACAATCTGCGTAACGCCTAAACCTTTCAAATATGCTTCAAGTCCTGTGTTGGTGAACGCGCCCCAAGTCCGTTTCGTTAAGGTGTGATCTGATAGCTGCTGATTCAGTTCAGGAACCAGTTCCGCCCAATCTGCAGATTGGTTACTCGCCTGACGCACTTGATCGACACGCCCTGGGGCTCCGCCTGCAACATTAACCAGTACCACCGGCAGATTTTTGCGGCGAAATGCTTCAAGCAACGCGCTGGCTTGTTGCACGACTTCGCTGGTCGGTGGAACCGTCTCATAGGCGACAATGCCTTTTTGTAGGTCGATGACGACGAGCGCGGTCTTTGGATCGAGTGTGGTTAATGGCATGTTGTACTCCCATGAAGGTTTAAAATTTAGAATTAGGAATCTGCAAGACGTTTGAGTAGTTCAACTGCGGTCGCAAGTTGCGCTTGTTCTGCGGGGGTAAATTGGGTGCGAATCGTACGAAATAACCAATCTTCGCGAGCAGCGCGCGCAGCCTTGATCCACTCTCGGCACAGATCAGTCAGAGACAGAACTGTTTGTCGTCCATCATTTGGATCAGGCGCTCCAACAACCAACCCCAATCCTTTCAGTACAGAAATCGTTTCACCCATTGATTGCGAGCGCACGCCTTCAGCTCGGGCAAGTGTTGACACTGTCGCTGGGCCTTCTTGCTCTAATCGAACAAGAACCTGTACCTGCGACCACGTCAGTTCACCCAAATGATTCTCTTGACGTAATCGCCGTTTTAAAGCGCCGATCACAACACGTAAGTCTCCAGCTACGGCGAGCAAGCGTGTCGTTTCAGCGCCATTGTTTTGTTCACTCATATTCATATCCTTCTGTGCATCATTTTTATACAGTAGCATATATGAAGGTAAACTACAAAGGCAAACTTCACATATTAATACATCATTTATTGACTTAAGCATCTATTGCAGAATTCGCATAAACGGATGAGGCATTAAAATTGATGATGCATCCGCATAAATAATATGCGAGACTTGATGTAGAAAATTGTAGGCGCAGAAGTGCTCAACGAAAAATATAAGGAATCATGATGAGTCTAGAAAATAGCGAAATTTCAGAGGAATACATTGGCGAGAAGGTCGTGATTCGTGACTCAATCAAACTCACACTCATTCGAGTAGAAGGTGATTTTGCTGTGGTCTCATACAGCGTTCATGGCCAAGATCTAGAATTTAAATTGCCTAAAAACATCTTAACCATTGATAAAGATGCAGTGGGTACAGGCTGGTTAGCCTAATCGAGGTAAACTCTGCTTTACTTTAAATCATACAAAATGATGAAGGCGCAATGCACTGATTGCGCCCTCATCCAATAATGTTTCATTTTAATATTTTCTGAACTTAGCCCTTAAACGAAGACATGCCGAAATCGCCAAAAGGTTCATCACGCTCACGCACGGCCTGCTTGAAACCTGCTTCAGCAGCACGTTGCTGGAACGCATAACCTTCTTGCGTATGCCGAGTAATGCCATCAAACACCGTACCCAAAATCTGTGTCGTATGTAATCCTTGCTGCATCACACTCTGATTCAGCAACAACTTCATCATGATCAATTGATTGATCGGCATCTTTGCAATTCGCTCTAATAAAATTTCAAAGCGCTCATCCAGTTGTGCGGGTGGCGCAGATTCAATCGCCAGTCCCCACTCTTTGGCTTCTTTGCCAGACAAACAATCACCTGTAAAGAGTAAACGTTTAGCCTTCTCCAAACCGAGACGATAAAACCACAGTGACGTCGTCGGCGACCCCCAGACGCGCGCAGGTGGATAACCAATTTTGGCATCATCTGCAATGACGAGCAGATCAGAGCAAAGCGCCATATCCGTTCCCCCTGCCACACAGAAACCATGCACTTTGCACACTACGGGTTTATCCGAATGAAACAGACTCATAAAGCCTTTCATATTTCGGCTCATACCTGCGTAGTCGATCATCGGATCCCACGTTTGACCTGGAATGTGATTTTTCATCTGCACCAAAGGATCAATCGGTGATCCTGCAACTAACTCATTCGTCGTGTGATCAAAGGCCAGTTTTTCGGCACTATCCACCAGATCATAACCACCGCAGAATCCAGAACCATTACCGGCCAATGCAATCACATGCACATTGGGATCAAGATTAGCGCGTTCAACACACGCCGCCAATTCGCGTGGCATGTCCATCGTAATGCCATTACCACGTAAAGGACGATTCAACGTAATGCGTGCGATTCGTCCTGTCACCGCGTAGGTCATCGTTTTCAGCGTGTCCATGTGAGTTCCTTTTATCCTTTGAGCGATTAATAACAATATTCGCTCTAGTATGCAGGCTGACGCTGAAAAATCACCCAACAAAAAAGGACACTTTACATGTCCTTTTTTGCTAATCCGTGGATTCAATTTCAGATTACATTTTGAGTTTCTTTAAACCACGGGCGACGCCATCTTGCAGTGCAGCTCTAACGAGTGGCCCAATAAACGGCACTCGACCTTTAAATGTAATGGTGTATTCCAAACGCGTGCGGTTACCCAAATCAATAAACTTCATCACACCGCGATGTTCTTTAATCGGTGCAATGCCACTGGTAATCGCGTATTCAATCAGTTCATTTTCACGGTAAACCAGATTAGTTTCGACAAAAGATGGTGTCAATGGAATCGACAGTTTGCGCGCTGAACCCACGCCATTGCGTGCATCTTTGCCGTCATTGAGGCGGGTGACTTTGGCTGGCGCAAAAATTTTACTTAAATTTTCATGTTCACTCAGGGCAGCAAACACTTTTGCAACGGGTGCATCAAACTCTTGCACGACATAGACACGTTGGGTTTTCAGCATCACAGCAGCTCCAATCAAGTTATATTGACAAGACATATTGTCAGATATACATGCTAGCATAGCTCTGGGCGAAAAATGGTCTTCATCAGCGATTTATTTCTACGCATTCCGCTTATTCTTTTTTTAGAGTATGCGAATGCTGACTGTCAACGCCAAACCACATTGGCTTTGAATGACCATTTGCAGTGCGGCGATGATTTTTATATAAGACCTTGAGATACGACTTTTAGATAAGAGAGATTCTGATGAACATGGCAACTCCGCAAAGCTCAACTGACGCTGCAATGTTAACGCCACAAGGTCGAGTGAAATCAGGCAACATCACCATTCGCAGAACCAAATTTAAAAGTCTCGATCTCAAAAAACAATATACCAGCTCACCTCTGATGTCGCATTTGCTCACTGCGCTGTCCGCGTCATTTCCGCAAGGCGAACATTTCTTTGTTGAGACGGTACGTAATGTCCGTGAACAAATCAGTGATCCACTGCTGCAAGCGGACATTTCAGCCTTTATCGGTCAAGAATCGATGCATGCTCGCGCACATGATCAATTTAACGCACAGATTCAATCCAACACTTACCATCTCAAACGCTTTGAGTCGCTCTTTGAACAAGAGATGATTCGTTTACGCACGCTCTCGCAGCGTCGGCAATTGGCTGCGACCGTGGCACTTGAGCATTTCACGGCAATGATTGCGGGCTATCTGCTCAAGCATCCGCGCCTGATTCAACAGCTTCCAGAGAATATGGCGAGCTTGTGGATTTGGCATGCGGTTGAAGAGATTGAGCATAAGCATGTGGCTTATGATGTATACCAAAGCATTTTTGCCAATCTGGCGCAGCGTCGTCGCAGTATGCGGACGATTACAGTTGGTTTTTTGACCAGCAACGCGATGATGACAGGTCATTTACTCTGGCAAGATCGCAAGCATAGTCTTGGCAGCGTAAAGCAGCTTTGGGCGAATGCACGCGACTTAGGTTTGCTTGCGCATATGGTGGTGAGTTTATTACCTGAGTATTTGGCGTTTTATCGTCAAGATTTTCATCCTTCGCAGATTGATCAGACAGCGTTATTGACGTTTTGGCGACGAGAGTTGTTGGCGAGGCAGTTGGTTGAGGATGGGGTTTCGGCTGTTGGTGCGTAAAACAGCCTATGATGATGGCAAGGGTGCAAATGAAAGCAGTAGAAGCTTTCTTTTTGCAATCTCAACTTCCATGTAAAGTCACGCAAAATAAGTATGTTAAGTAAAGAGGATATGTTATTTTTACGACAAACACCAACTCTAGGTTTTAGCCATCATGTCCCAAGAGACTATGCGTATTGCATATAAAATTCCTACTTCCCGATTGCTGCCAATGGTACTTTTTTCATTCATTTTAACTGTATTTTTCTATTTCATTGCAACAACTAATCATAAAGCACTACAACTGGAAGGTTTCATTAGCTTATCTTCGACTGGAGCAACTGACTTTTATTGGTTTATCTTCTTGCTTACTTTAGCGATCACTATCTTTTCGATATGGTTTACTCTCCAT
>JASLFQ010000107.1 GCA_030150595.1 Aquirhabdus sp. | reverse complement strand
TCTATTCATGTTTTCTACATACATTCTACACGTATTGTACCAATTCAGTAAACTCACACCTTATTAACGATAATTAATATTTGAAACAAAATCAGATAAATTCAAATTTGAAACGTACACTACGATTTTCAACCACTCACTGAATATGAATTCTTATTGGTTTGGTTCATTTGCAACTAAAATAATAGCTTTATATATCAACTAACTTACCCCCTATATCATCTAGATGTTTGGCGAAAGAAGTACCCTACCAAACCTTAAGATAAATGCAATATCACTTCAATCTACAGCATGTTAATCTCCTTGCTGTGCAGCTTGAATTACTCAAAGTCAATATAAGCTAGAATTGACCATGTCGTACAATATTCAAGCACCCCTACTTAACATTAAAATTTGAGCCAATCCCGCAGTAAATTGCTTCAACAATGGATCATCAATAAACCATTAAGGAACCAGCATGAATCACTACACACAAACACTTCTAATGACATTAATTACAATCACACTTCCAGCCTGTCAAAGTTTTGGTAGTTCACTTGTTTATCCTAATTTTACAGGTGCCCGTAACGTCGTTAATCCTGAATCCATCGATAAGCGCAGCGTCGGACCTATGAGTGCCTACAACGTCGTGAACCCTGAATTTACAAATGCCCACAACGTCACAGAAGAACTGCCTGCGGGATATGTGACAAACGGTACTGTAGACTATACCGCTGCCATACAGAAAGCTGTAAGCAAATTCGATGTACTCATTTTTCCTGGATTCCCTTTATTAGTGAACGATAAAGGGATTATTTTTCATGACAACCAGAAAGTGTTGTTTACGCCTGGAAGTCAGCTAAGACTAGCGCCATCTCAGAATGCCAGTTACTCAGTAATTAGAGTTGAAAATGCAAAAAATGTGAAACTCGTAAATCCCGTTGTAATCGGCGATATGAAATCACATATTGGAAAAAGCGGAGAATGGGGAATGGATATTGCTATTTTAGGAGCCGACCATATAACTCTTATTAATCCAGAAACATCTAATGCTTGGGGCGACGGTATTTATGTCGGACCATCTGCAAAAAATAAGATCGCTTCAAATATCGCAATCACAGGTGCACAGTCTGGGAATAACCGAAGAAATGGCCTATCGATTGTTAGTGTTGATCAGCTGAGTGTTACTAACTCGGAGTTCTTCAAAAACGTAGGAACCGCCCCTAAAGCAGGGATAGATTTCGAACCCAACAATAACAATGCCGAGATTACTGGCGTCAACCTGCAAAATATCAAGACATACGACAATCACTATGGTATTGAGGTTGAATTAGCAGCACTCAATAAAAATGGAAATACCAGAAAGACAGTAAACATAAACATAAACAATCACAAAGATACCGCATCAGATTATGCTTTTGCGGTAGGAATTGTGGGCAGCACTCCAAAATCTAAAGGGGTAGCCTCTGGAAATATCGTCATTACAAATCCAGTATGGGAGGATAGTACAATTCAACCGATTTACACTGAAGTTAAGACCAAGGCAGCTGATGGCCCAAACTTAATATTTAGTGGAACAAAAGTCACACGCCATAGCAACATAGTTCCATTCAACAGTCTGGGATCTGATTTTACCCAGTACATTAGTCAATAGAAAAATACGATTAGAACCAAAAAACTGCTGGCAAATAAATTTTTAAAACTTATTTGCCAGCAGAATCATCCAGAGGTCAAAATCTGGACAAAAAAAACCAAAGCTCATTGCTTTGGTTTTTTTGTATTAACTACAATGTACTGCTATAGAGAGAGGGAGCCAAGTCAAACTCTCAAAACATTGTATCACATAAATTATTTATAAGATTAAATTCAAGAATACCAACAAAAATACCAACATCACGCAAAAACGCCCTAGACTTAATTTATTTTGTTCACAATTATTTCAAGAAAACTAGAGCCTTTATAAGCTTTCTCAAGAAGATACCACTCACCTAATGCAGTATAAATTGTACATCATGCTCTTGCAAAGGGCAGTTGCGATGCAACCCTAGTGATCGTAAATATTTTTAAGTACACATCATTCAGATGAAGCTACGACTGTTCTATAGCGCTTCACCGTTACTTTCAACAAAAGGCTTGCCATCGCGCAAGCCTTTTTTATGCCTCAAATTTCTAAAATCCATATCTTAAATATCTTAGGAGCAATACAACATGCCAATCATCTGTCCTAAATGTCATTCAGACAAAGTTGAAACTAAGAACTATGCTCGTAGAACAGGTGGCGCTATCGGAACTGCCGCAGGTGCGGCCAGTGCTATGGGTGGTGCCGAAATCGGCGCTGCTGCTGGCATGATTGCTGGCCCATTAGGAAGTTTTGCTGGTGCTCTCTTGGGTGGGCTAATCGGTGGAGTGACTGGCTATGCCACTGGTGCAGCACTCGGGGAGGTAATCGACGACAACATTCTCGATAACTATCACTGTATTGACTGTGGCTACAACTTTAGTAGTGAGCATCACTAATTAAATTCTTACCGTAAATGCTTATGCTATTAAGCATCCTTTTATTTCTATTTCTCCTGTTTAACCCATAAACCGCACGATCTAAATCCTGAGTACCTCATTCAGTGGCTTTGCCGTGCGTGCTATTTACTCAATTAATTTAAAGGAAATTCATCATGGCACATCTTATCGAAACTATGGCATTTACAGGGTCAACCCCTTGGCATGGTCTTGGCAATCAACTCTCACCACACCAACCTTTAGAAGTCTGGGCACAACAGGCAGGCATGGATTGGGAAATACTAGAATCCCCAGTTCGCTATATGACTGAAGCCAGTGGCACATCAGGATCTATCCATGCTTTTATGGATAACAAAGTCTTGTTCCGTTCAGACACCCATACACCACTGTCAGTCGTCAGCCAACGCTATCAAGTTGTTCAGCCTCGTGCGATTTTAGAGTTCTACCGTGACCTCACTGAACAATCTGGTTTTGAACTCGAAACCGCAGGCGTACTCAAAGGTGGACGCAAGATCTGGGCATTAGCCCGTACAGGTCAATCGACTGCTTTACGTGGTCGTGATGTGACCAATGGCTATGTCTTATTGGCAACTGCCTGTGATGGCACTCTGGCAACGACTGCACAATTCACGTCAATTCGTGTGGTTTGCAACAACACGCTTGCGGTTGCACTGGCTGGCGGAGCGCATGCCGTTAAAGTTCCTCACAGTACCAGTTTTGATCCTGAAGCCGTCAAGAAACAGCTCGGTATTTCGGTTTCATCATGGGATGACTTCATGTATCGCATGAAAGGACTGAGTGAGCGTAAAGTCAAAGCTGTTGAGGCTGAACGTTATTTCCTTCGCGTGTTTAGCGATCAAAGCCTCAATTCAAAATCCTTGGGTCAAGCCAACGAACGCGCCATGACTAAAGCATTAGAGCTTTATCAAGGTCGGGGTAAAGGTGCTGATCTTGATTCAGCCAAGGGCACTGCTTTTGGATTACTCAATGCTGTGACCGAGTTCATAGACCATGAACGCCGCGCTCGCAGTACCGATCATCGACTGGACTCTGCATGGTTTGGTCAAGGTGCGGTCATTAAGCAGAAAGCATTGGAACAAGCTGTATTAATGGCAGCTTGATTGCTTTAGTCGATTTATCTACTCATCTCTCTGACACATCAAAAAGCCCGACCCAGCAATGAGCTGGGTCGGGCTGATCTTTTGTCGAACTCATTTCTAACAGGAAGCACATCATGAATCAAGCACTCTCAACATCGATGGTTTACCCAACATCCACCCGTAAACCCATTCCCAATCCCAAAGCACTTCGTCTGGTCTCCACCAAAGACCTCAGTCGTGATGAATGGCTCAATGTCCGTAAGCGTGGTATTGGCAGTAGTGATGCTGCTGCCGCAGTCGGTCTTAATCCTTATCAGTCTCAGCTTGAACTCTGGATGATTAAAACAGGGCGAGATCAAAATCTACCTAAGGTTGATCCCAACGATGAAAGCTCGCCGATGTACTGGGGCACGATTTTAGAATCGATAGTCGCGGCGCACTATACCAAGCGCACAGGTCATAAAGTTCGTCGCATCAATTCAGTCCTACAACATCCTGATCCAGACAAAAGCTGGATGCTCGCCAATCTTGACTATTCCATCGTTGGTAATGACATCGTTCAAATTCTGGAGTGTAAAACAGCAGGGGAGTTTGGCTCACGGCTTTGGCGAGATGGTGTGCCTGAATATATCCAGTGTCAGGTACAGCATCAACTCGCCGTTACAGGAAAACAGGTTGCTGATGTTTGCGTATTGATCTGTGGTCAGGAAATTCGGATTCATCGCATTGAACGTGACGATGAGTTGATTGATCGACTCATTGAGCTGGAACGCAAGTTCTGGCACTACGTTGAACACGATATTGAGCCACCAGCGGATGGTTCTGATTCAGCAGGCCAAGCTTTACGTGCGTTGTATCCCTACGACAAAGGAAACACGGTTGACCTGACTGATGACTTAGCCTTGTCTACCGCATTTGTCGGCATGGTCAGCTTACGCGCTGAAATCGAATCCAAGCAAGAGGTGGAGGCGCATCTCAAGCAACAGATTCAGCAACGGATGGGCGAAGCCAGCAAAGCCTTGTTCCAAACAGGTAGCGTGACATGGAAACGCAGTAAATCAGGTAGTCGTCGTTTTCTGGTCAACACCAACGTCGTATCACATTCATCACCTGAAATGAAATCCATTCAAGGAGTCACGTCATGATTAAAGGCCTAGCAATTACACCGCCCATCTTAGGGCGGATCAGCATTGGTCGTATTGTGGTGAAAGACAACAAGCGACTGCCTGAAAAGGATGATCAATTCACTATTACCTCACAAGTGCAGAATCGTGAGGGCTGGGTCAATCATCCTCTTGATGAGACATTACGTCAGCAAGCATCTAATGGCAAGATTCGATCTATTCCAGTCAGGATGCTGTTTAACGATCCTGAGCTTAACTTGAGAGCGGAGTACAGCCTATTTGATCGGCAGAATGGGCGACCAC
>JASLFQ010000287.1 GCA_030150595.1 Aquirhabdus sp. | reverse complement strand
CAAAAAATCAGAAGGCAAAGACAGCTATCCAATCGAACTTGATCCTGGTGTGATCTCCGTTCGTGAAATCTATGGATATTACAAACAGCACAATCACAAAACCGAAGTCATGGGTGCAAGTTTCAGAAGCCTAGCGCAAGTCACCGCACTCGCAGGCTGTGATTTATTAACCATTTCTCCTGCATTACTAACTGAGCTATCCAACCAAACGGGTGAACTACCACGTCAGCTATCACCTGAAACTGCAAAATTAAAACCAATCAATGCCATCACATTAACTGCAGAAACTTTCACAACTTTACATCAAAATGACCTGATGGCTTTTGAACTATTACAAAGTGGTATTGATGGCTTTGTCAAAGCACGTGAACAACTGACTATTCAATTACGTCAGATCGCAGGGGTTGCGGATATTCATCCCTAAGCCGATCAAAAACTAAAATAATCTACGCGACATGGAGCACACCGTTGACACCGCTAAACCCTGAACTTAATTTGAAACGTAATAAACGCATCGCCACGACACTCCTCGTTTCAATGGTCGTTTTTTGGCTGATTCTATTGTTTTCAAGTCGCTACCTTCCAAGCCAAAACGGCGTCATTCATATTTTGACCTTAGGCGCAGAAGCGGGTGTAGTCGGTGGATTATCGGATTGGTATGCGATTACGGTGTTGTTTCGTGATCCGTTTAAACATATTTGGGTGCCCAGTTTTATTCGCGAGCACACTGAAATTATTCCGCGCAACAAAGCACGCATTGCTGAATCCATGGGTCGTTTTGTCCAAGAGAACTTTCTAGCACCACAGATTGTTCGCAGCAAACTTGAAGCAATTGACATGACGCTGTACGTTGCAAATTGGCTCTCTGAACCTGTCAACGCAAAGATGCTTTCTGGCGAACTTAAACGATTAGTGCCGCGTTTCCTGAAAATTTCTCAGAATGAAGCCATTAGCCAATTCATCCAACAAAGTACACTTGAATGGTTTAGTGAAACACCGATTAATCAAGCTGTTGCTCGCACTATGAAAGCTGTTTTTGATAATAAAATCCATCAAGACGTCATTCATCTCAGCCTCAGTAGTTTGGATAATTGGATTCATACCAACCCTCAATACGCGGAAGAAATTATTCAAAAGATTCTTGATGAAGCAGGTATCTTCGGTCCATTATCTCGCGGTGTAAGTGTGCTCGGTTGGGATGTAAAACGTAACGTGGTGTGGGGCGTATTGCGGACGATTCGTGATTTAAACACTCAACCAGATCATCATATTCACATGATGCTCAATCATTCGATTGCCCAATGGATGACGGCGCTTGAAGATGACAATTCTGTCGAATCTCAAAAACTTGAATCTTTTAAACAGAATCTTGTCCAATCTCCTACCGTAGTGTCTTTTGGTTTCCATATTTATAAGAGCATCATGCAAGGGATTATTGATGATCTTGAATCAAAAGAATCTGCGATCAGTCACAGTCTGCAAGGCTTCATGATACGCATCGCCTCTCAGCTAAAAGATGAGCACCAAGTTCGAAGTGCGCTGAACTTAGAAATCGCACATTTCGCTGAATATGCCGCAGATCGTTATGCGGACACCGTGATTCTGTATATCAGCGAGCAAATT
This sequence comes from Aquirhabdus sp., assembly GCA_030150595.1. Classification (GTDB taxonomy): domain Bacteria; phylum Pseudomonadota; class Gammaproteobacteria; order Pseudomonadales; family Moraxellaceae; genus Aquirhabdus. The sequence goes on along the minus strand of JASLFQ010000287.1, from coordinate 2,789 downwards.
CATAATTGGGATACTCGCGATATGATCGACAAAATCGAATCTGAAGTCGGTGGTGACTTGCACATGATTCGGGTCAATGGCGTTGTTGTCGGTTTTATGATTGGGATTATTTTGGGGTTGGTAAGGTTTGCGATTGAAGGGATTGGGTAACATCAAATGAATTGAAAATGCATTACTTGTATAACATCCACGGATCTACACAAGTGATGCAATAAAGTCCTCGAAAACAATTCAATGCAAATGTATATTAATCCCACTGTTTAGACCTTATGGAAGAGAACAATAATGAGCATGATGCAGCAGCCCCTACTAATTTCATCGCTACTTGAACACGCAATTGTGTCTCATCCCAACGCGGAAATTGTCAGTCGCCAAGTCGAAGGTGGTATTTTTCGCTATACCTATGGACAAGCCGCTGCTCGCGCCAAACAACTCGCCAATGCATTAACACAAAAACTAGGCATTAAAATCGGCGACCGTGTGGGTACGCTGGCATGGAACACTCATCGCCACTACGAGCTATATTTTGGAATTTCAGGCATCGGCGCGATTACCCACACCATCAACCCTCGCCTGTTCCCTGAACAGATTATTTATATTATTAATCATGCGGCTGACCGTTTTATTTTTGTTGATTTAACATTCGTACCCTTGCTTGAAGCCGTTGCCGAACATATCAGTAAAGTTGAAGGCTTTGTTGTACTGACTGATAAAGCGCACATGCCCACCAGCAGTAAATTATCCAATTTACTCTGCTATGAAGATTTGATTGCAGATATGCCAAGCACTTTTGATTGGCCGTTATTAGATGAAAACTCTGGTGCGGCACTTTGCTATACATCAGGTACAACGGGTAATCCTAAAGGTGTGCTATATACCCATCGTTCGACAGTCGTACATGCCACTGCCGCAGTACAAAAGAATGCGTTGAACATCGATGAAGATACGATCTTACTCCCTGTCGTTCCTATGTTTCACGTAAACGCATGGGGCACGCCGTATGCTGCAACTATAGTTGGCGCAAAATTAGTGCTCCCTGCACAAGGCATGGATGGCGCGTCTCTATATGAATTAATTGATGGTGAACAAGCCAACTTATTATTAGGGGTACCAACAATTTGGTTAGGGTTGTTAAATTACCTTGATCAGATTAACGCAACCTTAAGCTCGGTTAAAAATGTGGTGGTTGGCGGCGCAGCAGCACCGTTATCGATGATTAAAGCCTTCCAAGAAAAACATGATGCGTTTTTGATTCATGCATGGGGAATGACCGAACTCAGTCCACTCGGGACAGTGAATAGTAAGACACGAGCGATGGCGCAATTACCATTAGAAGAGCGATATATCAAACAACTGAAACAAGGCCGCTCAGTTTATGGCATTGAAATGAAAATTGTGGATGATGAGGGCAATGAACTACCTCGTGATGGTAAAGCGTTTGGTTCTCTGTTGGTAAAAGGCCCGTGGGTCGTGAGCAGTTATTACTTAAACGATGACAAAAAAGCCTTTGTTGATGGTTGGTTTAATACTGGCGATGTCGCCACCATTGACCAAGAAAATACGATGCAGATCGTTGATCGTGCGAAGGACGTGATTAAATCAGGCGGTGAATGGATTAGTTCCATTGATTTAGAAAATGCAGCCGTAGGTCATCCAGCGCTGAAAGAGTGTTGTGTGATTGGTGTCTATCATCCGAAGTGGGATGAGCGTCCATTGTTATTAGCGATAAAAAAAGAAGGTGCAACTGTCAGTGCCGCCGAAGTGATTGCTTTTTTAGCAGATAAAGTCGCGAAATGGCAGTTGCCTGATGCTGTTGTTTTTGTCGATGAACTCCCTCATACCGCGACGGGTAAGCTGTTAAAAACAGCAGTTCGCGAAACGTATAAGAATTATTTGGTAGCGAATGGGTTGGTTTAAGAATCAATGCGGTTTTAGTTCCTCTCTGATCACTTGACGCAACGTTTCCGTAAAGGTTTGTTGCTGCATTGCTTCCCTTAACGTTTTATTGATTAAAGTCTGATAACCACGCTCACCCGCATTGGCTCGAAAATAAGCAAGTACATCAGGATCTAATGTAATGCTGATTTTTTGTTTTTTAAGCCGTGCGGACGTAGCACCTTTCCACGTTTCTTTATCCACATCTTGACCTGCCACACGAAAAGTCGCACGATCAAAATCAGCCTGTGTCACTTCAGGATATTCATCCAGATCACTGGCAATTTCTGTAATAGATGTCGGTTTCATTTCGAGTCGCCTTCCTCATTGAAATAATTCGGATAATATCGTTTGCATCCATATGAACGACCACCACAATTAATGCTTGCAACATACCAACTGCAACCATACGTTGTTCACCGTATGCCGCGCGAACATCCTCAAAAATCACTAAAGGATTATTGAAAACCTGTTCAGCATCCGCAAAATCCAAACCGTGTTTCGATAAATTAGCTAGCCGTTTTTCTTCATCCCAAACAAACTGCATCATTTAGCTCAATATAGATAATTATACATATAAATTTATTTTTATTCAAAGCAAGACCTCTTACAACGACCAAGGAATCCTTAGTCGTTGCTTACTCGTTCAGATCACCCCGCCTTTTGCAGATTCGCCAAAGTCTCAACCACACTGCTCGACGTCACCTGACCTTGCAGACTATCAATCACCACTTTGATCTGACTACGCAGCGGCTCTTTCAACGTATACCAACGCGACAACACCTGCAAAATCCGTGAACCCAAAATCGGATTCTGTGCATCTAAAGTCTTAGCAAAATCTACATAAAATTGTG